>JAKFFL010000180.1:0-6371 GCA_036675225.1 Sphingomonas sp.
TGACCAAGCAGTTGCGGATCGCATGGCGACCCAGCGCAGTTTTCGTGGATCATGCGTGTTGCCGCTCAAGCTCAAGAGGAACTAGCCAACCCAGTCCAAGCCAATTTCCTTGTACAGCCCGCGGTCCTCGTCCCAGCTCGGGTTGACCTTGACGTGAAGGAACAGGTGGACCTTGCGCTCGAGGTGCTCGGAAATGGCTTCGCGGGCCGCCTGGCCGATGGCCTTGAGCCGCGACCCGCCCTTGCCCAGCACGATCGCCTTCTGGCTGTCGCGCTCGACCAGGATCTGTTGGTGGATGACGGTCGAGCCGTCCTTGCGGTCCTCCCATTTTTCGGTCTCGACCGCCGACGCATAAGGCAGCTCGGCGTGGAGCTGGAGGTAGAGTTGCTCGCGCGTCAGCTCGGCGGCGACCATACGGTCGGTGGCGTCGGACAATTGGTCGTCCGGGAAATGCCAGGGGCCCTCGGGCATGGCGGCGGCGAGGTGGCTCTTGAGATCGGGGACGCCGTCGCCTTTGGTCGAGGAAAGCATGAACACCGCCTCAGGCTTTAGCCGTTCGGCGAGCCGGGCAGCGAAGACCAGCAGATCCTCCTTCTTGGCAATGTCGACCTTGTTGAGGACGAGGATCCTGGGCTCGGAGCGATGCTCGGCCTCGGCCAGCATCGCCTCGACCCTTTGGCCGAGCTTGGCGGCGGCATCCACCACCAACACCACCCGGTCGGCGCCTTCCGCGCCTTCCCAGGCGGCCGCGACCATTGCCCGGTCGAGGCGGCGGTTGGGGGCGAAGATGCCCGGCGTGTCGACGAGCAGGATCTGCGCCTCGCCATGGATGGCGATGCCCATCAGCCGGGCGCGGGTCGTCTGCGCCTTGGGGCTGACGATGGCGACCTTCTGCCCGACCAGGGCATTGACCAGGGTCGACTTGCCGGCGTTGGGCGCTCCGAGGACCGCCACCAAACCGCAGCGCTGGCTCATCGCAATTGCTCGAGCAGGGCCGCGGCCGCCGCCGTTTCGGCGTCCTGCTTGCTCGGCCCTTCTGCCTCGGCTTCGCCGCCGTTGCGGATCGAAACCCGGATGCGGAAGGTCGGGGCGTGGTGCGAGCCGGTGCGCGCCAAGGTCTCATAGTGCGGCGGCGCCAGGCCACGGTCGGCAGACAATTCCTGCAGCGCCGACTTGGGATGCTGCGGGGCACGCGTCTGGCTGTCGACATAGGGCGCCCAGGCGCCGCGAATGAAGGCTTGGGCCGCATCCAGCCCCGAATCCAGGAACAAGGCGCCGATCAGGGACTCGACGACATCGCCGACGACATTGTCGCTCTCGGTGGCGCGGTCCTCACGGGCCTGCTTGCCGAGGCGGATCTGGCCGGGGACGCCGAGCGCGCGGCCGACCTCGGCGCAAGTCTCGCGCGAGACCAAAGCATTGAAGCGCTTCGACATCTGCCCCTCGGGCTCGTCGGGGAAGCGTTCATAGAGCCAGCGGGCGACGACCAGCCCGAGCACGCGGTCACCGAGGAACTCCAGCCGGTCATAGCTGTCGCGCCCAACGCTGGCATGGGTGACGGCGCGCTCGAACCGCTTGAGGTCTGTTGGCGCCCGGCCAAGGGTCTGCTCCAGGAACGCCGCGAAATCGCTCATGATTGGTAATTCTCTCCGATGCGCTCGGCGCGCAGGGCGCTGAACCAGGTCCACGGCAGCCAATAGCTGGCGCTGCCGTCGGTTGACCAGAAGGCGAAGGTCGCTTTCCCAACCAGATGGTCGATGGGCACCGGCCCGAGGCCGCCTTCGCCCGGCGCATAGCGGCTGTCGAGGCTGTCGTCGCGATTGTCGCCCATCAGGAACAAATGGCCGGCGGGCACCCGGATCGGGCCGAAATCGTCACTGCGAGCATCATCCACCTGGTCGATGACCAGCCAGCTGCGGCCGTCGGGCAGGCGCTCGCGATAGACGGGGTAGCGGCACCAGGACTGGCCGTCGGCCTCGACCAGATCGGGCGTTGCGCCCGGCGCGACCCGGCACGGGCTGTTGGGTGAGACCGGCATTGCAAGCCGGCCGGCGTCGGTGCGCGGCACAAGGCGGCCGTTGATCACCAGCCGGCCGCTCCGCACCTCGATCGTGTCGCCGGGCAGGCCGATGACGCGCTTGACCCAGTCGACCTCCTCGCCGGGCTTCTTGAATATAGCGATATCGCCGCGCTTCGGCAGCTGGCCGAGGATGCGCCCGTCGAACGATGGCAGCTGCAAGGGGAAGCTGAAGCGCGAGTAACCATAGGGCCATTTGGCGACGAATAGATAGTCACCGATCGCCATCGTCGGCAGCATCGAGCCCGATGGAATGCTGAACGGCGCGACGACCAGGCTGCGCAGCAGCCAGGCGCCGAGCGCGAGCAGCAGCAGGAAGCGGATTCGGGGGCCGATCGCGTGGGTCTGGGCAGGGGTCGGCGAAGCGGCCATGCCGGCCTTGTTTCGGGCCGCCGCCGCCAGGTCAAGCGGGCTGGCTTTTGGGTAGGCAGGCACTAAGAGGGCGGCGATGAGCGCAATGGCCAAAAGCGGCGATCCCTGGGCTGCGATCGACGCGCACCGACTGGCGCCGCTCGCCGATTTGTTCGCGGCCGGTCCGGGCCGGGTCGCACAGCTGTCGAGCACCGTCGCCGGAGTCCATTTCGACTGGTCGAAGACCCACCTCGACGCCGGGCTGATCGAGGCCTTTGCCGGGCTTGCCGAGGCACGCGATTTGGCCGGCGCCCGCGACGCCTTGTTTTCCGGCGCCATCGTCAATGCGAGCGAGGGCCGCGCCGCGACCCATGTCGCCGAGCGCGGCCAGGGCGCGCCGGCCGACGTGGCCCGGGCGCGGGCGCAGCATGAGCGCATGCGGTCTCTGATCGATGCCATCGAAGGTGGCGCCTTTGGCGAAATCCACGACCTGCTGCACATCGGCATCGGCGGCTCGGCGCTAGGGCCAGAGCTGCTGCTCGATGCGCTTGGCCGCAACCTTGGCGGCCACGGCGTCAGCGTGCTGTCCAACATCGATGGCCAGGCGTTCGACGACGCGGTCGATCCGCTCGACGCTGAAACCAGCCTGATCGTCGCCGCCTCCAAGACCTTCACCACGTCGGAGACGCTGCTCAACCTCCAGTCCGCGTTGCGCTGGCTGATGGAAGCCGGGGTCGAGGACCCGTACGGCCGGGTCATCGCGATCACGGCGGACCCCGAGGCGGCGATCGCGTTCGGCGTTGACCAAACCCGCATCCTGCCGTTCGACGAGGGTGTCGGCGGGCGCTATTCCCTGTGGTCGGCGGTCGGCTTCTCGGCGGCGCTGGCGCTCGGCTGGCAGGCGTTCGAGGAGCTGCTCGAAGGGGCAGCCGAAATGGACCGCCACTTCCGCCTGGCCGAACCCAGCGCGAACGCGCCCATGCTGGCGGCCTTCGCCGACCAGCTCTACCGCCAGAAGCTTGGTAGCCAGTCGCGGGCGGTGTTTGCGTATGACGAACGGCTGCGGCTGCTGGTGCCCTATCTCCAACAGCTGGAGATGGAATCGAACGGCAAGTCGGTGGACGTTGGCGGCAATCCGGTGTCGCGCCCGACCGCGGCGGTGACCTGGGGCGGGGTCGGTACCGACGCCCAGCACGCGGTCTTCCAATTGCTGCACCAGGGGAGCGACACGATTCCGGTCGAGTTCGTCGCCGTCGTCGAGCAGGAGGACGGCCAGGACCCGGCTCATCATCGTGCCCTGCTGCTCAATGCCTTCGCGCAAGGCGCGGCGCTGATGTCCGGCGAGCGATGCGAGGACGCGGTTCGCGCGAGCCCTGGCAACCGCCCGTCAGCGACCATCCTGCTCGACCGGCTCGATCCGCGGACCCTTGGCGCGTTGATCGCTTTCTACGAACACCGCACCTTCGCCAATGCGGTCCTGCTCGGCATCAACCCGTTCGACCAGTTCGGAGTCGAGCTCGGTAAACGACTCGCCGGCGACCTCGGCGACCCCGAACTGCGCGAGGGCTTCGACCCGTCGACTCGCCAATTGATTGAAAGGGCCGGCCTGTGAGCGACTTCGACCTGTTCGTGATCGGCGCCGGATCGGGCGGCGTGCGCGCGGCCCGGGTCGCCGCCGCCCATGGCGCCAGGGTCGCCATCGCCGAGGAGTACAAGGTTGGCGGCACCTGCGTCATCCGCGGTTGCGTGCCAAAGAAATTGCTCGTCTTCGGCGCCCATTTCGCTGAGGACATGAACGATGCGGCCATGTTCGGCTGGGATATTCCCAAGTGCAGCTTCAGCTGGCCGGTGCTGCGCGACAACGTGCTCGCCGAGGTCGGCCGGCTGGAGCAGGCCTACACCGACACGCTGACCAACCACAATGTCGAGATTTTCCACGAGCGGGCGGTGCTCACCGGGCCGACCAGCCTGCGGCTGGCCTCGGGCCGCGAGATCAAAGCGAAGACCATCCTCATCGCCACCGGCGCGCGGCCGGCCATGCCGGAGATCGAGGGCATCGAACATGCCATCAGCTCCAACGAAACCTTTCACCTGGAGCGATTACCGAAGCGGATCGTCATCGCCGGCGGCGGCTATATAGCCAACGAGTTCGCCGGCATCTTCCACCAGTTCGGAAGCCAGGTGACCATCGTCAACCGCACCGACGTCATCCTGCGCGGCTATGACGAGCAGATCCGCGACCGGCTGCTGCAAATCTCGCTCGCCAAGGGGATCGACTTCCGCTTCCACGTCAAGTTCAAGCGCATCGTCAGGAACGAGGATGGCTCGCTGCTCCTCGCCATGGAAAGCGGCGACGACATTCAGGCGGATGCCTTGCTGTTCGCGACCGGCCGCACGCCCAATATCGAGGGGCTGGGCTGTGAAGTCGCCGGGGTCGCGGTCGGCGAAAAGGGCCAGATCAAGGTCGACGAGGATAGCCGCACCAACATTCCGTCCCTTTACGCCATCGGCGACGTCACCAACCGCGTGCAATTGACGCCAGTCGCCATCCGCGAGGGCCAGGCCTTCGCCGACAGCGTCTTCGGCGGCCAGCCGACCAGGGTCGATTATGGCTGCATCCCCAGCGCCGTGTTCAGCCACCCGCCGTTGGCCGGGGTCGGCATGACCGAAGGCGAAGCCCGCAACCGCTTGGGTTCGGTCAAGGTCTTCACCTCGGACTTCCGGCCGATGAAGAATGTGCTGGCCGGCCGCAACGAGCGCTCGCTCTACAAGCTGGTGGTGGACGGAAACGACGACCGCATCGTCGGCATCCACATGATCGGCCCCGACGCGCCGGAAATCCTGCAGGCGGCGGCGGTGGCAGTGAAGGGGCGGCTCAAGAAAGCCGATTTCGATGCGACCATTGCGCTCCATCCGACCATGTCGGAAGAATTGGTACTGATGCGCTAGGGCCAGCCGGGAGGGCGAGATTTCACACGACGCGATCATCATTGGTGCGGGGCACAATGGTTTGGCCTGCGCATTTTATCTGGCTCGCAAGGGTCTGAAGGTCGCCGTGCTGGAGGCGTCGGCCAATGTCGGTGGGGCGGCGGTCACCGACGAGTTCCTGCCCGGATACCGCAACAGCGCCGCCGCCTACACGGTCAGCTTGCTCAACCCCAAGGTCATCATCGACATGGAACTGGAGCGACATGGGCTCAAGGTTGTGCTGCGCAAGCTGGACAATTTCCTGCCGGGCGACGGCGACTATCTGCTGGCCGGCCGCGGCGGGCTGACGCGCAGGGAAATAGTCCGCCACTGTGCCGCCGACGGCGACGGCTATGACCGTTACATGGCCGAGCTGGAAACCGTCGTGCCGCTGATCAAGAAATGGCTGCTCAAGAGCCCGCCCAACGCCGGTGCCGGAATCCGGGGCCTGGCGTCGCTCGCGGCCATGGGCCGCGACCTTACCGGGCTCAAGACCGACGAAATCCGCATTGTCCACGAATTCGCGACCAAGAGCGCCGGCGATATCCTCGATCGGCATTTCAAGGGCGACCTGGCCAAGGCCTTGTTCGGCTTCGACGGCGTCGTCGGCAATTTCGCCTCGCCCTACACGCCGGGGACGGCCTATGTCCTGCTTCACCATCTGTTCGGCGAGGCGGCCGGCGTGCCGGGCGCCTGGGGCCATGCGGTCGGGGGCATGGGATCGATCACCCAGGCGATGGCGCGTGCTTGCCGCGAGAAAGGCGTCGACATTTTGCTCGGCAAGCCGGTCGAGGAAATCATCGTCGAGACCCAGCGCAAGAAAAGCCGCGCGGTCGGCGTAGTTGCGGGCGGCAAAGCTTGGCGAGCAGCAATCGTTGCAGCGGGCGTCAACCCGCGTCTGCTGTTCGACCGCCTGGTGCCGAAGGGCGCGGTTGCCGAGACCGTCGAGCGCCACATGAGCCATTGGAGCTGCGAA
>JAKFFL010000017.1:0-6265 GCA_036675225.1 Sphingomonas sp.
GGCGCCGCCGAGAAGCAGCATGCGACGCGAAAAGGCGATCGACTGGTGGGCGGCGGTGAGCCTCATTGCCCGAGCCTCCAGCGGTCGAGCCGCGAGGCGATGAAGGCGAACAAGGGGAAGGCGAGGATGGAGATGACGATCGCCGGCAGCATGTGGGTGAACGGCACCGGCGCGCCCGACCAGGAGGCGACCTTCCACTGCGCGACCTCGGCGGCGATGATCAGGACCGCGGCCAGCGCCCATTCGATCCAATAGTCGCGCCACATGGTGCGCCGGTCGACCAGCTCCATGGCCAGCATGACCGCGGTCCACAGCGCCACCGACAAACCGATCGGCGACCCGGTCAGCAAATCATTGGCAAAGCCGAGCGGCGCCGCCCACCAGGCCGGCCAGGCGTCGGCGCGCAGCAGGCGCCAGGCGATCAGCATGAGGAAGCCGAAGTCCGGCCAGCCGCCACGCTCGGCGACCACCGGCAGCATCGCCAGCGCCGAGGCGGCTAGCACGCTGGCGGCTGGGATCACCATCACCCCCTGGCGCGGCCCGCGATTGAGGCGCCCGGAGCTGTGGAGCGCCGAGCGCGCCATCAGCGGCCGCTCCCCGGCGAGGCGGCGGCGGCGAGCGCCTCCGGCTCGAACGGCCGCTCGACGATGGCGAAGCTGGCCTGGCTGGGATCGGCGAGCGGGCGGCCCAGCGCGCCGTCGTCGTCGAGGCGGATCACCCGGGCGATGGGGATCAGTGGCGGATACAGCCCGCCGGTCCCCGAGGTGACGATGATGTCGCCGCGCTTGAACGGGTTGCGGCCGACTTCGAGCGGGCGGATGTCGACGGTGCCGTCGCCGCGGCCGGTCGAGATGACCGGCGTGCCGCCGCGCAGGATCCGCGCGGGGACGATGTTGGCCCGGTCGGAAACGAGCAGGACCCGGCTGGCGGTGCCGCCGGCGTCCACGACCCGGCCGACGAGGCCGTCGGCGGTGCGCACCGGCATGCCGGAGGCGACTCCGTCATTGCGGCCGACCGACAGCACGGCGAAGCGCCGCGGGCTCTGGAAGCTTGAGCCGACGATGCGCCCGGCGGCGACGGCGTCGCGGCTGCGCTCGCGCAGGCCAAGCGCCGCCTTGAGCTGGCGATTTTCCTGTTCGACCGCCGCCGCCCGGATCAGCCGGCGGCGAAGGGCGTCGCGCTCGCTCTTCAATTTGTCGTTCTGGCGGGCGGCATCCCAGTAATTGCCGGCGCCGCTGATCAGGCCCTCGGCGGTTGCACCGACCTCGGACAGCCCGCCGGTGATCGGCGCCGTGACATCGAGTGCGACGCCGCGAACCGAGGCAAAGGTGGCGGGGGCGACCAGCGACAGGACCAGCATGAACAGGCCAACGACGAGGCCGGCGATGGCGGCAAGGAAACCAAAGAAGAGGCTATATTGCGCCCGCCTCGACCAGCCGGGGCGCGGACCCGCCGGCGCGGCCATGGCTCAGCTCCCCTTCAGGCGGTCTGGAGGACGCCGCGGAACTGCTCTTCCTCGAGCGCCCGGCCGGTGCCCAGCGCGACGCAGGTCAGCGGATCCTCGGCGACCGTGACGGGCAGGCCGGTCTCGTCGCGCAACACCTCGTCGAGGCCCTGCAGCAAGGCGCCGCCACCGGTCAGGACAATGCCCTGGTCGCAGATATCGGCGGCGAGTTCGGGGGCGGTATTCTCGAGCGCGATGCGGACTCCCTCGACGATGGTGCCGACCGGCTCCGACAAGGCCTCGGCGATCTGGCCCTGGTTGATCGAGATTTCCTTGGGCACGCCATTGACCAGGTCGCGGCCCTTGATGTGGACCGTCTTGCCGATGCCGTCGATCGGCGGCTTGGCGATGCCGACTTCCTTCTTGATGCGCTCGGCCGTGGCCTCGCCAATGAGAAGGTTGTGGTTGCGGCGGACGTAGGAGGAGATCGCCTCGTCCATCTTGTCGCCGCCCACCCGCACCGAGGTGGTGTAGGCGAGGCCGCGCAGGGAAAGGACCGCGACCTCGGTGGTGCCGCCGCCGATGTCGACGACCATCGAGCCGATCGGCTCGGTGACCGGCATGTCGGCGCCGATCGCGGCGGCCATCGGCTCCTCGATCAGATAGACCGAGCTGGCCCCGGCGTTGGAGGCGGCGTCGCGGATCGCGCGGCGCTCGACCGAAGTCGATCCGGATGGGACGCAAATCACGATTTCCGGGAAGCGCCAGGCGCGCATCTTGCCGCCGTGGACCTTGTGGATGAAGTGCTTGATCATCTGCTCGGCGACGTCGATGTCGGCGATGACCCCGTCGCGAAGCGGGCGGATCGCCTCGATCTGGTCGGGGGTCTTGCCCATCATCAGCTTGGCGTCCTCGCCGACCGCCTTGACCTTCTTGACGCCGTTGACGGTCTCGATCGCGACCACCGACGGTTCGTTGAGGACGATCCCGCGACCGCGAACATAGACCAGCGTATTGGCGGTCCCCAGATCGATCGCCATGTCGTGCGACATCCATTTGAACCAGCGTGCCCAGAACATGCTTTACCCGTCTCTCGCTTGATTGTTGGAAGAAGGGTTGCCCCACCGGCCGCCCAATTCACGATTCCTTATCCAAACCCTTGTGAAAGCTGGATGAATTCGCCGCCGAATTCAGCACTTCGCAGGGCGCTTCGGATTGGGCTACGAAGGTTAACATGTCAATAAGAAGGCTGCCGTCCGAACTGGTCAATCGCATCGCCGCCGGCGAGGTCGTCGAGCGGCCGGCAAGCGCCGTCAAGGAGCTGGTCGAAAACGCGCTCGACGCCGGCGCCACCAGCGTCGCCATCCGGCTGTCGGCGGGGGGCCTCGACCTGATCGAAGTGGTCGACGACGGCTGTGGCATGAGCCCGGCCGAAATGGCGCTGTCGCTGGAGCGCCACGCGACATCGAAGCTGCCCGACGACCGCATCGAGGCGGTGTCCAGCTTCGGCTTTCGCGGCGAGGCGCTGCCGTCGATCGCCAGCGTTGCGCGGCTGACCCTGGAGAGCCGTGTGCGCGGCGCCGACGGCTGGCGGCTGGCGATCGATCACGGCCAGTCGGCGGGCGAGGGGCCGGCGTCGCTGCCGCCCGGCACAAGGGTCCGGGTCGAGGGGCTGTTCGACAAGGTCCCGGCGCGGCGCAAGTTCCTGCGCTCGCCCCGCGCCGAATATGCCGCCTGCCTCGACGCCGTGCGCCGACTGGCGATGGCACGCAGCGATGTCGCCTTCAGCCTCGAGCATGACGGGCGCAGGGCGATCGCCGTCCAGCCCGCCGACACGCCGGCGCGAGTCGCGGCGCTGCTCGACCGGGAACTGGAGCGGCACGGGCTCGGCGTCGACTGCGTCCGCGACGGCCTGCGCCTGGCCGGCGTGGTCAGCCTGCCGACCTTCAACCGCGGCATGGGCGACCAGCAATATCTGTTCGTCAACAATCGCCCGGTAAAGGACCGGTTGCTGGTCGGGGCCCTGCGCGCCGCCTATCGCGATTTGCTGGCGCGCGACCGCCACCCGGTCGCCGCCTTGTTCGTCGAGGTGCCGGGCGACGAGGTCGACATCAACGTCCATCCGGCCAAGACCGAAGTCCGCTTCCGCGATCCTGCCGCCGTGCGGGGGCTGATCGTCGGCGGCCTGCGCGCCGCGCTCGACGAGGCCGGCCATCGCAGCGCGGCGCGCGAGCAGTTCGCCCAGGCGGCGGCATGGCAGGTCGAGCCGGTCGATCGTCATTCCCGCGAAGGCAGGAGCCCCGCTTCTCCCTTCCTTTGGTCCGGGGACGACAGCGGGGCTCCCGCTGTCGCGGGGGTGACGGACAAGAAAAGTGGATTCCTGCCGCTTGGAAGGGCGGAAGTCGCCGCACCTGTGCATCCTGATCAGCCGTCCTACCCCCTCGGGGTCGCCCGCGGGCAGGTCGCCGCCACCTACATCGTCGCCGAGGCCGAGGACGGCCTGGTAATTGTCGACCAGCATGCCGCCCATGAGCGGCTGGTGCTGGAGCGGATGCGGCGATCGAGCGTCGGCGGTTCGGTAGCACGCCAGGCGCTGCTGATGCCCGAGGTGGTTGAACTGGACGAGCCCGACTGCGACCGGCTTGACGCGGCGGCCGCGGAGCTGGCGGAGCTGGGGCTGGACATGGAACGGTTCGGGCCGGCGGCGATGCTGGTCCGGGCCACGCCGGCGCCGCTCGGCGACACCGACGTTCGCGCCTTGCTGGCCGACCTGGCCGCCGAGCTTGCCGAGCTCGGCACCGCGCTATCCTTGCGCGATCGGCTCGACCATGTCGCGGCGACCATCGCCTGCCACGGCTCGGTGCGCGCCGGCCGCATCCTGTCGGTGGCCGAGATGAACGCTCTGCTACGCGAAATGGAGGTCACGCCGCACAGCGGCCAGTGCAACCACGGCCGCCCGACCTGGGTAAAGCTGGCCCATGCCGACATCGAGAAACTGTTCGGGCGGCGTTAGTCGGCGCGACGCTTCCAGGCCAGCGTCTCGGCGCGGTCCCGGGCCATCAATTGTTTCAGCCTGGCGTCGATTTTCGCATAGTCAGGATGGGCCTTGAGCCCGTCGAAGTGAGGGAGTTGGTCAAGGCCAAGACCGTAACTCGTACGGATGCCGCGGTCGATCGAACGGTTGAGCAAAGGCAAGACCGGCGCGCCGCGGCCTTCGATCGCGCGCACCTGCGCCCAGTTGAGGTCCATGTTGCTGGCCGGCAGGAACGGCGTCCTAATTTTTCCCCGTCCGTGCCGCGTCAAATGCGCGCGCGCGCAGGCGAGAAGATCGGCGCTTTCCTTCGCTCTGCGTTCGGCCTTCAACGCCGCGGCCACCGTCAGTCCAAGATCCAATTGCTCGGCCCTGCTACAGATGGCCGATTGGATTGCCGGATTGGCATCGTACAGGGCGACGATGCTGTTCCAATCGCGGCCGATGGCGAGCGATTCTATGGCGATGTCATAATCTGGCTGCTTCCAAAGTTCGTCGCCCGCGGCCCGCGCTTCGGAACGCAATCGATCTTGCTGGCCGGCGAAAAGCAGCCGCGTATAACGTGGCATCCCGCCCGCGACACGAACGGACTCATCGGGCATTCCCAACAGGAAATAATACCAGCCGGCGCTCTGGTTGGCCTGGGGGATTTCCGGATCCTGCTTAAGGGCGAGTTCGGTCAGACGGACCGCCTCGGAATAATCGCCCCGATAATTGGCGAGGTCGCCGCGGATCTTATTGGCCAGGGCAGGCTTACCTCCGCGCCGTTCGAAGTCGACGAGCGCGGCCTCTGCTTCGTCATATCGCTCGGAAGCGGCAAAAGTGTAGGCGACCATGGAGATCGCGGGACCCCAGACGGGCTCCATCTCCAGCACCGAATGGAACTGTTTAAGCGCCTCCTCGTGCCGGCCGACGTCGTTCAGCGCGTGCCCAAGCCAGTGCTTGACCTCCGCGCGCCCAGGGTCGAGCCGGATCGCGGTTTGCAGCGGCGCGATCGCTTCGGCGTTGGAAAGGCTGATCCCAAGCGCGGCATAGCCATCGGCCGACTTGGGCGCGAGCGCGATTGCCCGGCGCGCATGCCTTTCGGCGATCGGTTTCCACTGCTCGGTCGGCAGGGTGCCATAGGAATCGCTCGAAAGATGCCGGATCAGCTCGGCATAGGCGGCATGTCCGGGCGCATAGTTCGGGTCGGCTTTCATGACCCGGCGTACGAGCTTCAGCGCCTCGTCGAGCGACGACGTCCGGCGGTCGCGCATCTTCGATCGCGCCGCGAGGTAAAGCGCATAGACGTCAGCCTGTGTAATCGGCGTGGCCGAGCGCGCCGGCCCGAAGCTGCCTTTGAGCTTTTCGGCGACGGCACGGCCGATTTCGTCCTGGACCGCGAAGATATTGTCGAGCCGGCGGGAATATTCTTCCGCCCAGACCTGCTGGCCGTCGGCCGCGTTGATCAGGCGCACGCTCATCCGTAGCTGGTCGCCGATCGAGCGGGCGCTGCCTTCGAGCACATGGGTGATGCCCATCGCCCGGCGCATGTCCGGTGCGGCGCCGCCCGCATCGTGCAGCTGCCTAGCCGAGCTGCGGCCAATGACCTTGATGCCGGGGTCCTTGGCGAGTCCGGTCAGGATCGCCTCGGCGACGCCTTCGGCGAGATAGGCCTTGTCGCCTTGCGGCGAGAGGTCGGCGAACGGCAGGACCGCGAGCACCGGCGTCGCCGATGCCGGGCTCCGGCCGCCGAGCATGACCCAGGCGCCGGCCGCTATCAGCAAGGCAGCGAGGAGTGCAATCCCGGC
>JAKFFL010000201.1:0-6136 GCA_036675225.1 Sphingomonas sp.
CACCCGCGACCCGATCGTGCTCGCCAGCCGCATCGTCACCACGCTGCAAACCCTGGTCAGCCGCGAGAATGATCCGGCCAACCCGGCGGTGGTCACCGTCGGCAGCTTCCAGGCCGGTGCCAAGCACAACATCATTTCCGACGAGGCCAAGCTGCAGCTGACGGTGCGCAGCTACAAGCCCGAAGTGCGCAAGCTGCTGCTCGATGGCATCCGCCGCATCGCCCGCGGCGAGGCGATCGCCGCCGGCTTGCCCGAGGACAGGATGCCGGTCGTGACCATCCGCGAGGCGGAATATACGCCGGCGACGTTCAACACCGACGCGTTCAGCAACCGCGCCTTGGCCTTGTTCACGCAGAATTTCGGGGCCGAGCGGGTGATCAAGACCCCCGCCGTCATGGGTGGCGAGGATTTCTCCCGATACTGGTTGGCCGACAAGCAAATCCAGAGCCTGATCTTTTGGGTCGGCGGCACGCCGCTCAAGGACTATCAGGCGGCCGGCGGCGATGCGTCGAAGCTGCCGTCGCTGCACAGCCCGTTCTGGGCGCCCGAGGCGGAAACGGTAATCGCTACCGCCACCGAAGCGCTGACGCTGGCGGCGCTGGACGTGCTCAAGAAGGGATGAGGCGAAGACCGGCGTGCCCCTGCGAAGGCAGGGGCCCAGACCCGGGCTGACGCTTTAACGGCAGTCCGGCTGGTTCGATCCATCTATAGTTTGAAGGCTCCTAACGGAGCCTGACTGGGCCCCTGCCTTCGCAGGGGCACTAGAGACTTGCAGCGCTCAAGCGGTCCATCTGGCCGGGCGTCAGCTCCAGGGTCAGCGCCGCGATCAACTCGTTCGCCTGTTCTAGGCTGGTGGCGCTGGCAATGGGAGCGGTGATGGTCGGTTGCGCCATCGTCCAGGCCAAAGCGACGCTCGCCAGGGCCGCGCCGGCCTCCGCCGCGACCTCGTCCAGCGCCGCCAAAACCTTCGGCCCCTTTCCTTCCAGATATTCGACGTTGCGCAGCCCGCGTACGCTTTTGCCGAGATCGTCCTTGCTGCGGTACTTGCCTGTCAGATAGCCATTGGCCAGCGCGTAGAACGGGAAGACGGCGAGGTTCTCCTTGACCGCCACTTCGCGCAGCGCCGCTTCATATTTCGGCCGCTCGAGCAGATTGTACCAGGTCTGGAAGGCGCTGACCGCCGGGAAGCCGTCGACGCGGGCGATCATGCAAGCCTCGGCCAACCGGCCGGGCGTGAAGTTGCTGAGGCCGATGGCGCGGATCTTGCCGGCCTTGGCCTGGTCGTCGAAGGTCTTGAGGCTGTCGGCCAAAGGCACGCTCTCGTCGTCCTTGTGCTGGTAATAAAGGTCGATAGTCTCAACGCCGAGGCGTTGCAGCGAGGCATCGCAGGCGCTTCGGATCGCGTCCGGCTTCAAGCCTTCGGAAAAGCCGACCTTGGTGGCGATGACGATCTTGTCGCGCTTGGCGGGATCGCGCTTCAGCCAGCGGCCGATGACCTCCTCGCTTTCCCCGCCCTTGTGGCCCGGAGCCCAGGCCGAATAGACGTCGGCGGTGTCGATCATGGTCCCGCCCGCATCGACAAAGGCGTCGAGGATGCGGAAGCTGGTCGCCTCGTCCGCGGTCCAGCCAAAGACGTTGCCGCCCAATGCCAAAGGCGCGACATGCAGGCCGCTGTTGCTCACCGGGCGGGTCTCGATGCTCGTCATCCGCCTCTTCTAGCGCGTCGTTCAATCTTTGTTTGTAAATTTATCCGACACTGCGCGTCATGTCGGCTGATTTGACACTGACGAGCTTCTGGAGCCACGCCATCGCAGCGGCATTGTTCGTGTCGCTGATCCTGTGGCGCATCCGCATCGGCGTTCGCCATCCCGCACAGCGACTGATGCTGGCCGGCTTCGCGCTGACCGCCTGCTGGGCCTGGCTGTCGGCGATCGCCCCGGCCAGCCCCTTGCCGGTGTTTGCCGAGACCATGCGCAATTTGGTCTGGGTCGGCGTGCTGCACAGCCTGTCGAGCGGCGGCGAGGGCGAGCGCCAGCACGGCGTGCGCTGGGTCTATGCGGCTGTCGCCGCCGTCCTCGGCCTGCAACTGGTGGTCGATTTGCTCCCGCTCGTACTCGGCGCCCAGGGGTCGGGCACGACCGTCATGGCCACCGCCACGATCCTCAGGATCACCGCCGCGGCCGGCAGCCTTGTCCTCGTCCACAACCTCTACGGTCAGGCGGCGCCGGTCAGCCGGGCGGCGATCGGCACGGCGATGCTGGCCCTGGTCGCGACCTGGGGCTACGACCTCAACCTCTACACCCTCTACTATCTCGATCCGGCGGCGGCGCACGGCCTGATCTCCTGGCGCGGGGTGGTAATCGCCTTGACCGCGCCCTTGTTCGCGGTTGGTGCCGGGCAGCAGGACGGCTGGAAGATGCGGCTGTCGCGCGCGGCCACGTTCCAATCCTTGTCGCTGCTCGCCATCTGCGGTTATTTCGCGGTGATGACCATTCTGGCGACCGCGCTTCGCGGTACCGGCTGGGACTGGTCGCGGGCGCTGCTCGTCCTGGTGCTCAGCGCCATGACGCTGGCGGCGATGGTGCTGCTGCCCTCGGCTCGGGCGCGCGCCTGGGCGAAGGTCAAGCTGGCCAAGCATCTGTTCGAGCATCGCTACGATTATCGCGCCGAATGGCTGCGCTTCGCCGCCACCGTCGGCCGCAGCGGACCAGACGCGCCGCCGCTCGGCGAGCGGCTGGTCAAGGCCTTCGCCGACATCGTCGATTCCCCGGGCGGGCTGCTGCTCGTCACCGACGACAATGGCGCCATCGCGGAAGGCGCGGAATGGAACTGGCAGGGCCGCCCGTTCGCGCCCGACGCCAGTGACTTGCCGCGCTGGCGCGACCTGGAGCGGAAGCCATTGGTGCTCGACATCGACGCGCTCCGCCAACGCTCCCTCGACGGCACCGCCGACCTGCCCTTGCCGGCCTGGCTTGCGCGGGACGAGACCGCCTGGGCGGGCGTGCCTTTGGTCCATAACGACCGGCTAGTCGGCCTCGTGCTGCTGGCGGCGCCGAGCTACCGCCGGGCGCTCGACTGGGAGGATTTCGACCTGCTCAAGACCGCCGGCCGACAGGCGGCGAGCAGCCTTGCCGAGGCCCACGGCCAGCAGGCCTTGTCCCAGGCGCAGCGGTTTGACGAGTTCAACCGGCGCTTCGCCTTCATCCTCCATGACATCAAGAACCTGGTCAGCCAATTGTCGCTGGTCGCGCGCAATGCCCAGCGCCATGCCGACAACGCCGAGTTCCGCGCCGACATGGTGGCAACCCTGCAAGGCTCGGTCGGCAAGATGAACGACCTCCTCGCCCGCCTCGCGCCGCAGGCCGGTTCGCGGCCACTGAGGCCAGAGCCGCAGCCGCTGGCACCGGTCCTCGAGTCCGCCATCGAAGCGAGCAATCGCGGCCGCGACGTGCGACTGCGTGGCAACCAGTCGCTGTGGGCAGTGGCCGACGCCGGGGCGCTGGAGCAGGCGGTGACCCACTTGCTGCACAATGCCCTCGACGCCAGCGCGCCGTCGCAGGCGGTGATGGTCGACCTGCTCGCCGACGGGCCCGAGATCGCGGTCAGCATCACGGACAGCGGCAAGGGCATGACCGCCGATTTCATCCGCAACCGCCTGTTCCAGCCGTTCGCCTCGACCAAGGATGGCGGCTTTGGCGTCGGCGCCTTCGAGGCCCGCGCTCTGGTCGCCACCATGGGCGGCCGGCTGAGCGTCCACAGCCGCCCCGGCAAGGGCAGCCGCTTCACCATCCACCTGCCGGCGCCGAAGCCGGTGGCTCAACCCAAACGGAAACGCGCATGACCGAGCCTGCCCGCAATCCAGCCGACCTTCCCGTGCTGCTTGTCGTCGAGGACGACGAGGGCCTGCAGCGCCAGTTGAAATGGGCTTATGAGGGCTATCGCGTCGTCACCGCCTCCGACCGCCTGCAGGCGATCGAGATGCTACGGCTGCACGAGCCGGCGGTGGTGACGCTCGACCTTGGCCTGCCGCCCGACCCCGACGGCACCAGCGAGGGCTTCGCGACGCTGACCGAAATCCTCATCCTCAAGCCCGACGTCAAGGTCGTCGTCGCCTCTGGCCACGGCGCCCGCGAAAGCGCCCTGAAGGCGATCGCGCTCGGCGCCTACGACTTCTACCGCAAACCGGTCGATATCGACGAGCTCGGCCTGATCGTCGCCCGCGCATTTCACCTGCACGGCATCGAGGACGAGAACCGGCGACTGGAAGCGCAGGGCGGGCCGGGCAGCGCCGTGCTTGGCTCGATCATCAGCGCCGCGCCCGAAATGCTCAAGGTGGCACGGACCGTCGAGCGCGTCGCCAGCGCCGATGTCTCGGTCATGCTGCTGGGCGCCAGTGGCACCGGCAAGGAATTGCTCGCCCGCGCCGTCCACGAGCGCGGAACGCGCGCCAAGGGTGCCTTCATCGCCATCAACTGCGCCGCCATCCCCGAAAACCTGCTTGAGGCCGAGCTGTTCGGCTATGAGCGCGGCGCCTTCACCGGCGCGGTCAAGACGACGCCCGGCAAGATCGAGCTGGCGCAAGGCGGCACCCTATTCCTCGACGAGGTCGGCGACATCCCGCTGGCGCTGCAGGTCAAGCTGCTGCGTTTCCTGCAGGAGCGGGTCATCGAACGCATCGGCGGCCGGGCGCAGATTGCCGTCGACACGCGCATTGTCTGCGCCACCCACCAGGATTTGCAGGCGATGATCGCGGCGGGCAGCTTCCGCGACGACCTATTCTATCGCCTGGCCGAGATCGTCGTCATGATCCCGCCGTTGAGCGAGCGCCCGGGCGACGCCGCCTTGCTCGCCCGCCATTTCCTGGCCCGCTTCGCGCGCGAGATGAATGCCAAAGTGCAGGGCTTCGGCCCCGATGCGCTGGAGGCGATCGATGGCCATCCCTGGCCGGGCAACGTCCGCGAGCTGGAGAACCGCATCAAGCGGGCGGTGATCATGGCCGACGGCAAATTGGTCACCGCCGCCGACCTCGACCTCGGGCAGGCCGAGCCAGCCGGCGAGGCGCCGGTGCCGATCAACCTGCGCGCCGCCCGCGAGGTCGCCGACCGCCGCGCCATCCGCCAGGCACTGGCCAGGACCGACAACAACATCTCCGGCGCCGCCAAACTGCTCGGTATCAGCCGACCCACGCTCTACGACCTGCTCAAGCAATATCATCTGACGGCATAGCCGCCCGCCCCGCTATTTCAGCGCGGCGCTGTCGAGGTCGAGCTCGCTCAATCCCACCAGGATCAGCTCGGGATATTGCACGCGGAGCTTGTCGACGAACGCCTTGGCGTCGCCGACGATGACGATCGTCGAGCCGTCCGCGGCAAGCAGTTCGGCGGCGGCTGCCTGGACGTCCACTGGGCCGACCGCCATTACCGAAGGCAGATAGGATTGCAGGGCGGCGGGCTCGATCCCGCGATGGATGTAGCCGGCGATGAGGCTGGCGAGGCCGCTTGTCGTCTCGATGTTGCGACCAAACCCGCCGGTCAGGTTCGCGCGCCGGGCGGTCAAATCGGCGGCCGCGACCGCGTCGACGCCCAGCCGACGCATCTCGGCTAGCGTCAGCGCCAGCACCTCGCCGGCGGCATCATTGCGGGTCTGGGTAACGGCCAGGAAGGGCCCAGCGGCGCGGCGGGCATCGAGTTCGCTGCGCGAGCCATAGGACAGCCCGCGCTTGATCCGGATTTCCTGGTTGAGCCGCGCGCTATAGCCGCCGCCGAGGATCGCATTGGCGACCAGCGCCTGGTAGAATCGCGGATCGCGGCGGGAAATGCCTTCGCGGGCCACTGCCACCGCCGCCTGGCCGGACCCCGGCATGTCGATGACGACCAATTTGCCTTTCAAGGGCGCGGTGGCTGCCGTGGCTGCCGCCGGGCGGGAGACGCCGCTTGCCGCCCAGCTGCCGAAATGACTCTCGGCGAGCGCCTTCGCCTGAGGCGGCGTGATATCCCCGCTCAGAACCAGGGCCGATTGGGCCGGCGACCAGGACTGGCGATAGGCGGCTTCGATGTCCGCGCGGTCGATGGCGCGCAAGGATTTCTCGGTGCCGCTGGCGGGGTGGCCATAAGGCGCGCCGCCGTAGAGCGCGCGC
>JAKFFL010000150.1:0-6037 GCA_036675225.1 Sphingomonas sp.
GGCCGGCCGCGCGCATCCTTCAGCAGCACGTCGATATCGCCTGGACCAGTCGCCGTCGGCAGGCGGTTGCCGGTGACGATCAGCGCCCCGGCCATGCCGCTGCCGACCTGGACGAAGCCGGCACCATGCCGGTGCGGGTGGTACCAGAAGGTTCCGGCGGGGTGGTCGGCCGGAATGTCATATTCGTAGCGGAACCGCTCGCCAGGCTTGATGCTGATCAGGACATTGTCGCTGTTACCCGACGGCGAGACCCAAAGGCCGTGGGTGTGCAGATTGGTGTCGTTGTAGCAGACATGCTTGGCGCGCTGCGCGTCGCTGCATGGCTCGAGCCGGTTGTCGAGGTCGACTCTGAGCCTTTGCCCCGGCGCGACGCGGATCGTCGGCGCAATAAAATCTCCAGGTTTGGCGCCCGAACCGACAAACGAGCGCAGCTCGACATTGTCGTCGCTCAGGGTCCAGGGATTGTAGAGCGCGCCTTGGGCGCGGCGGATTTCAAATTGATATTGCAACGGCGGCGGCGCGGCGGCGCCCGCCAGCATCGCGGCGATCAGGATCTGCATCGGCGCCCCCTGCCCCGAAGTGGAACGCGCTACAGGCCGACCTGTCTAAGGCCGATTCGCGGGCTATGGCAAGCCGCCTCTCCACAACCCGCGCCGCAACCGCTAGAGGCGGCCCATGACCAAGCGCACCGGCGGCCGTATCCTTGTCGACCAGCTCAAAATCCAGGGCTGCGACCGCATTTTCACCGTGCCCGGTGAAAGCTTCCTGGCGGTACTCGACGCGCTGCACGACACGCCCGAAATCGCCGTCACCGTCTGCCGGCAGGAGGGTGGCGCTGCCTACATGGCCGACGCCGACGGCAAGATGACCGGGCGCCCCGGCGTCGCCTTCGTCACTCGCGGCCCCGGCGCGACCAACGCCAGCGCCGGGGTCCATGTCGCCTTCCAGGATTCGACGCCGATGATCCTGTTCGTCGGCGACCTCGACCGCCGCGACAAGGACCGCGAGGGTTTCCAGGAAGTCGATTTCGCCGCCTTCTTCGCGCCGATCGCCAAATGGGCGGCGCGGATCGACGATGCCCGGCGCATCCCCGAATATGTCGCCCGCGCCTGGCGCGTCGCCACCGCCGGCCGGCCGGGTCCGGTGGTGCTGGCGATCCCAGAAGACATGCTGCGCGACGAGGTCGAGGCGCTCGACCGCCCGCCGGTGCCGCCGGTCGCCGAAGAGCCGGACCCGGGCGCGATCGAGGCTTTGTTCGGGCTGCTCAGGGAAGCAACCAACCCCGTCGCCATCGTCGGCGGCGCCGACTGGAGCCCGCGCGCCGCGCATCATTTCGCCAATTTCGCGGTCCGCCACGGGGTCCCCACCGCCGCCGCCTTCCGCCGGCAGGACGCGATCCACAACGATTGCGCGGTCTATGCCGGCAACCTCGGCTACGGCCCCAACCCGAAGCTGCAGCAGCGCATCCGCGACGCCGATCTGCTGCTGGTCGTCGGCGCCCGGCTCGGCGAGGCGACCACCGACGGCTTTACTTTGGTCACGCCCGACCATCCCGGCCAGACCCTGGTCCACGTCCACCCGGACCCCAACGAATTGGGCCGCGTCTATCACGCCGATCTGCCGGTCTGCGCCGACATGGGCGAGTTTTCGGAAATGGTCGACGAATGGAGCGACCCCGAGCTGGTGCGCTTCTCGGCCGGCGAGGAAGCACACAAGGCGTGGCTCGACTGGTCGGAGCCCAGGCCACGCGAAGGCGTCACCCTCGACCTCGGCCCGGTGGTCAAGGCGATGCGCGAGGCGCTGCCCGCCGACACCATCATTTGCAACGGGGCCGGCAATTTCTCCGGCTGGTGGCACCGCTATTGGCGCTACGGCTGCGCGCCGACGCAGCTGGCACCGACCAGCGGCAGCATGGGCTACGGCCTCCCCGCCGCGGTCGCCGCCGCGTTGCGCTTCAAGGACCGCACCATCGTCTGCGTCGCCGGTGACGGCGATTTCCTGATGAACGGCCAGGAACTGGCGACCGCCGCGCAATATGGCGCCGATCTGCTCGTGGCGCTGGTCGACAACGCCAGCTACGGCACCATCCGCATGCACCAGGAGCGCGAATATCCCAAGCGGGTCAGCGCCACCGAGCTGCGCAATCCCGACTTCGCCGCTCTCGCCCGTGCCTACGGCGGCTGGGCGGCGACGGTCGAGAAAACCGCCGACTTCGCCCCCGCGCTAGCCGATGCGATGCAACGCAAGGGGATCCGGCTCATCCACCTCAAGACCGACGTCGAAGTGATCAGCAACCAGGCGACGATTTCGCAATTGCGGAATGGCTAGGCGGTCAAATCCGTGTCGTCGAACATGTTGGATTTCGACGTCGCCTTTGACCAATTGCGGGCGATCTGAGCGTCACGGCGGCTGAACAGCAACAACACGTTCTCGGGAATGACGATGACGTCTTCAGTCCATTCTCTTGAGTATTTGGGCAATGCCTGTCCCCGACTCGCGGAATTTATAAGTGCGCATGACCAAGCGCCCTAACTTATTAGAGTTCCATGTTTTATTGCCCCGTTCTGGACCGTTAGCGCGATTCCTAAAGCCCGAACGGCCAGGTCTCGTCGGCGCTGGCCTGGTCGCCGGGGCGCGTCTCGCCGGGCAGCGGCGCCACCGCCTCGGTTTCGTCGAACCACACCCAGGCGTCGAACTGGTCGGGCAGGATCGCCTGGCTGTAATGGCTCCACCGCTCGGTCTCGGGGCGGTAGATGACGCCGATGTAGCGCTCGAGCATCGGCTCCATCAGCCGCGCCACCACCCTGCGGTTCTCGCCCTCGCGTAAGTCGAGCAGGAAGCGCGGCACGCCGCTGTCATGACTGAGCCGCTCATAGCTCTCCTCCAGCGACGGATTGACCCGCTTGACCCGCATCGGCGAATCCCAGTCGTCGGCCGCCGCAACCGTACCGGTGTGCGTGCCGAAGCCGATCAGCCGCGCCTCCTCGCCGAACCGTTCCTTGGCCAGTTGGCCGATGTTCAGCTCGCCGCGCGCAATGCCCATTTCGGTAAAGCGGGCGTCGCCAATGTGGCTGTTGTGGGCCCAAACCACCGCCTTGGCGTCCGGCCCTCGCGCCTCCAGCAACGCACAGAGCGTCTCGAACATGTGCGTGTCGCGCAGATTCCAGCTGTCGGCGGCGCCTTCGTACATCGCCCGATAAAAAGCCTCTGCATTTTTGACGAGGCGGGCGTTGGCGGCGGCGTCGAGCCATTCCTCGCCGTCGGCAGCCGCATATTCCAGCTTCCGGCTCAGCAGCGCGGTCAGCATCGCCACCGCGCCATCCTCGCAAAAGGCGTAGCCGCGGCTCGTCGCCAGCCGGCCGTAGGCGGCGGGGTCGTGCCCGAACGGCGCCAGGCAGGCATAGCGCTCTTTGGCATCCGCGGCCGCCTGTGGATCGACGCCGCCGAGATAGTCGATCACCGCCCGCATCGAGGCGGATAGATTGTAGAGGTCGAGGCCGAACAGGCCGGCCATGTCGTCCGGCACGCGGCCCTGGTTATGGCCGTGCAGCCAGCGCACGAAATTGTCGAACTCGCGATTGCGCCACATCCAGGCCGGGAAGCGGGCGAAGGCCTGCTCCTCCCCTTCCCTGCTGCCTCGGTGGCGGACGATCCGGTCGAGCGTCGCCGCGTCGGGCCAATCGGCCTCGAGCGCAATGATGGTGAAGCCGTGATGCTCCACCAAGCGCCTGGTGATCGCCGCCCGCGCCCGGTAGAATTCGCTCGTTCCGTGGCTCGACTCGCCAAGCAGGACGACGCGAGCGTCGGCAAAGCGGTCGAACATGGCGCCGAAGGCTGGGTCCTCGATGTGGGGCAGCGGCTCGGCCGCCGCCGCGATCATCCGCGGAACCGTCTCCACCAGGGCTTCGCTGCCGGCATCGCGAAACCCATGCTCACCGATCAGCGGTACGAAGCGCACCGCCCCCAGATCCTCTCGCTCCAGCGTGCCGTCGGCGCGCTTGGTGGTCTTGACCAGCGACTGCACCGAATGCGGGTCGCCGATCGGCATGACGATCCGCCCACCTGGCTTCAACTGGTCGACCAGCGCCGCCGGCACATGGCTGCCGCTGGCGGCGGCGACGATGGCGTCGAACGGCGCTTCGGCCGGGCAGCCGCGAGTGCCGTCGCCCGCCATGACGTGGACATTGGCGTAGCCGAGCCGGCGCATGCGCTCGCGCGCCAACTCGACCAGCTCGCGGTGGCGCTCGATGGCGACCACTTCCCTAGCGATCTGGCCGATGACCGCGGCGGCGTAGCCGGAGCCCGCCCCAATCTCGAGCACCTTGTCCTCAGGCCCGATCTCGGCCGCGTCGATGGTCAAGGCGACGATATAGGGCTGGCTGATGGTCTGGCCCGATTCGATCGGCAGCGGTGCATCGGCATAGGCCTGGGCGGCATATTCACTGGCGATGAATTCTTCGCGAGGGACAGCGCGGAATGCGGCGATCAGCGCGGGATCGTCGATGCCGCGGCAGGCGATGGTGCGTTCGATCATCCGCTCGCGCTGGGCGGCGAAGTCGGTCATGGGCTTCTCCGGCCGGTAAACCCTTCAGCCGGGGTCCCCGTTCCGCTCCTCGCCCTCGGCCTCGTCCTCGTCATTGTGCGGGAAATGGAAGATGCCGACCCGTTTCCAGCGCCGCTTCGACGGGGTTTCGACGGCTTCGTCGGACGGCGAGTGCGGCCAGCCGCGGTCGTGGCGATGCACGGCTTCGTCGAACAAGGGCAAATGCGTCTTCAGGTCGCGGAAATTGCCGCCCCTCTTGCTGGTCGCCATCATGGATCACCTCCCAGAGATAACGTTGCGCGGCCAACTCCTGCCTCGCGCAACCGACTCCGCTTCGGAGCGACTTGAACCTCTTGCCGCAGGCACCGGCTGGGCTAATGCTGGTCTGGCGATGCGGACCTATCTCGATTTGATGCGCCAGGTGCTCGATGAAGGCGTGCCGCAGTCCGACCGCACCGGGACCGGCACCTTGTCTTTGTTCGGCGCGCAAATGCGCTTCGACCTCGCCGACGGTTTTCCGCTACTGACTACCAAGAAGCTGCACCTGCGCTCGATCATCGTCGAACTGCTCTGGTTCCTGCGCGGCGACACCAATATCCGCTGGCTGCAGGAACGTAAGGTCCGCATCTGGGACGAATGGGCGGATGAGGCGGGCAACCTCGGCCCCGTGTACGGCAAGCAATGGCGCGATTGGGAGGCGGCGGACGGCCGCCGCGTCGACCAGATCGCCAATCTGGTCGACCTCATCAAGCGCGACCCCGCCTCCCGGCGCCAGATCGTCACCGCCTGGAACCCCGGCGAGATCGACCGGATGGCGCTGGCCCCCTGCCACTGCCTGTTCCAGACCCAGGTCGCGGCGGGCCGGCTGAACCTCCAGCTCTATCAGCGCAGCGCCGATCTGTTCCTCGGCGTACCATTCAACATCGCCAGCTATGCGCTGCTGACCCACATGCTGGCGCGCGAATGCGGGCTCAGGCCCGGCGTGTTTGTGTGGACCGGCGGCGACGTCCACCTCTATTCCAACCATCTTGACCAGGCCCGCCTGCAACTGAGCCGCGATCCGCGCTCGCTGCCTAGGCTGATCCTCAAGGATCGCGGCCAGGGGCTGTTCGACCATGAGCCCGAAGACTTTGCCTTCGAGGCCTACGACCCTCATCCGCACATTTCCGCGCCGGTCGCCGTCTAAGGGTTTGCAAATTGCCTCCATCCGTGAAAATTACGTCTGCGCAATGAACCCCAGCCCGTCCGCTGCGTTCAAACTCGGGCCTGACAGGAGAAGACAAGATGGTTCGCAAGGTAATGACACTCATGCTGATCAGCAGCGGCCTGCTGGTCGCCGCCTGCAACACGGTCCGCGGCGCTGGCGAGGATGTCCAGTCGGTCGCCAACTGCACCGAGAACGCCATCAACAACGGCCAGTGCTGAGCTGAGAATCGCCCTTTAGGCGATCGGGCCCCGCCGCGCTTCGGCTCGGCGGGGCTTTTGATTCATGCG
>JAKFFL010000181.1:0-5979 GCA_036675225.1 Sphingomonas sp.
CGCCATCGCCCTTGGCGCCACCGCCATCATCATCGTCCACAACCACCCCTCGGGCGACCCCAGCCCGAGCCAGCAGGACATTCGCCTCACCCGCGACCTCATCGAAGCCGGCCGCCACATGAAAGTCACCGTCCACGATCATGTGATTGTCGGGAGCGCGGGCCGGAGCAGCATGAAGGCGCTGGGGCTGATTTGAGAAATAGAACAAGGCATCAACCGCAATCGTCATTCCCGCGAAAGCGGGAACCCAGCTGAAAAATGATTCGGGAACGCGGCCCCTGTGTGTACATCCTCGCGTCGCGCCGTAACGGCACTCTCTACACAGGCGTAACTTCGGACATGCCGCAGCGCATCTTTGCGCATCGATCAGGTTCTGTTGCTGGGTTCACGCGTGAATATGGCGTCAAACTGCTGGTGTGGTTCGAGCAGCACGCAACGATGGCTTCGGCAATTCAGCGCGAGAAGCGGATCAAGAAATGGAACCGTGCTTGGAAGCTGAAGCTAATCGAGACGGACAATCCCGAATGGCGTGATCTTGCCGAGGGCCTGGGATTTCCGCCGCTCGATTGATTTGACTGGCTGGGTTCCCGCCTCCGCGGGAATGACGAAAAAATACATGCTCGCGCTCCACCCTCCCGACATCAGGCGCGCTCCAATTTGATGCATCGCGGCATCCCTGCTAGCCGCCAGCGTCATGGTCCCGCGCTATTCCCGTCCCGAAATGACCGCCATCTGGTCGGCGACAAACCGCTACCGCATCTGGTGGCGGATCGAGGTGTTCGCGGCCGAGGCGATGGGCAAGATCGGCATGATCCCAGCCGAGGACGCGGCGAAGATCCGCGCCGCCTACGACACCAATGCGCTTGGCGACATCGACGTGCCGGCGATCGATGCCATCGAGGCGGTGACGAAGCACGACGTCATCGCCTTCCTGACCTGGGCCGGCGACAAGCTGGGGCCGGAGCGGCGCTGGCTGCACCAGGGCATGACCAGCTCCGACGTGCTCGACACGGCGCTGGCCGCGCAGCTGAACCAGGCATCGGACCTCCTCCTCGCCGACCTCGATGCGCTTCTCGAGGTGCTGAAACGCCGCGCCGTCGAGCACAAATTGACCCCGACCATCGGCCGCAGCCACGGCATCCATGCCGAGCCGGTCACCTTCGGCCTCAAGCTGGCCCAGGCTTATGCCGAATTCGCCCGAAACAAGGCGCGGCTGGAGGCGGCGCGGGCAGACATCGCCACCTGCGCCATTTCCGGCGCGGTCGGCACCTTCGCCAACATCGACCCGGCGGTCGAGGAACATGTCGCCAAGGAGCTCGGTCTCCAGCCCGAGCCGACCTCGACCCAGGTGATCCCGCGCGACCGCCACGCCATGTTCTTCGCGACCTTGGGCGTCATCGCCTCGTCGATCGAGCGGTTGGCGACCGAGATCCGCCATCTGCAGCGCACCGAGGTGCTCGAAGCCGAGGAATATTTCGCGCCGGGCCAGAAGGGCTCGTCGGCCATGCCGCACAAGCGCAACCCGGTGCTGACCGAGAATTTGACCGGCCTCGCCCGTGTCATCCGCGCCGCCGTCACCCCGGCGCTTGAGAACATCGCACTCTGGCACGAGCGCGACATCTCGCATTCTTCGGTCGAGCGCTTCATCGGCCCCGACGCCACCATCACCCTCGATTTCGCCTTGGCGCGGCTGACCCAGGTCGTCGACAAATTGCTCGTCTATCCCGAGCGGATGGCCAAGAACCTCGACCGCATGGGCGGCCTCGTCCACTCGCAGCGGGTCCTCCTCGCCTTGACCCAGGCGGGCTTGAGCCGCGAGGAGGCCTATGCCCTCGTTCAGCGCAATGCGATGAAGGTCTGGGACAGCGACGGCCAGCTCTCGCTGCTCGACCTGCTCAAGGCCGACCCCGAAGTCACCGCTTTCCTCGATCCCGCGACGCTCGAGGCCAGCTTCGACCTCGATTATCATTTCAAGCATATCGACGTGATTTTCGCCCGGGTTTTCGGCGCTTAACAAGGGTTTCCTCGCGTCCCGACCCACTGTCGGCTATGCTTACACTCGTGGGGACGGGCAAACCGAGCGGCGGTTTCGCCGAAATCCAGCCGTGCGGCTTCCTGGTCGTGCTCGGCCAGGACTGGCGCGTGGCGCACGTATCGGCCAACATCGGCGACCATTTCGCCGATTGCGCGCCGTTCATGCTCGGCCAGCCGCTCGCCGAATATTTCGGCGCCGCCGCGGTTCATTCGCTGCGCAACCAACTGGCGCTGATGCGCGACCCACAGGACACGGCCCGGCTATTCTCCTTGTTTTTCGCCAGCGTCCCCAAGCCGTTCGATGTCGCCGTCCATTTCCACGACGGGCGGATCATCCTCGAGGCTTTGCCCTCGGCCCATGTCGAAGCCGCCGACACCGCCGGCATGGTCCGTCAGCTCGCCGCCCGACTCGACGGCTGCGAGACGGTCACCGACCTCCTTCAGCGCGGCTCGCACGGCCTCCGCGCCTTGGTCGGGTTCGACAGCGTTACCCTGTTCCGCCTCGACGAGCAGGGCCGCGCCGCGCGGGTCGCAGAGGATGCACGCGGTAACGCCGTAAGCGCTGTCCAGTGCCCGCCGCCGGCCACGCGGATGCTGGCCGATGCCAGGCGCGGCAATGTGCCGCTGGAGCCGGAAGCGCCGCGGGCGATGATCGAGCGGGCGCTATTGCGCGCATGGACCGTTGAAGAACCGGGCGCCGCCGACCCGCGCGAAGCCGCCGCCTGCCTGTGCGTGCCGCTGGTTTCGGCCGGAACCCCTTGGGGCGTCGCCGTCTGTCTCAACCGCAACCCCCGCCAGCCGATGCTCGACCGCATCGCGGCGGCCGAATTGTTCGCCGATCTGCTGGCGATGCGCGCCGAGCTATGCGAGCTGCGCGGCGGAGCCTAGGGTCCAGACCCTTAGGCTCCCAGCTTGCCCTTGATGCGCTGGAAGAAGCTGCGGCTGGCCGGGCACTCGTCGCCGGTCTCGGTCTCGCGGAAGGCCTGCAGCAAATCCTTCTGCTTGGCCGACAGCTTCATCGGCGTCTCGACCAGGATGCGCGCCACCAGGTCGCCGCGCCCGCGGCCGTTGAGGATGCTCATGCCGGCGCCGCGGTGGCGCAGCGTCTCGCCCGACTGGATTCCGGGCGGAATCTTGATCTCGATCCTTGTCCCGTCGACGCCCGGCACGTTGATCGACCCGCCCAGCGCGGCGGTGGTGAAGCTGACCGGGCATTCGGCGACCAGGGTGGTGCCGTCGCGCTGGAAGATGCCGTGCCGCTTCATGTGGACGAAGATGTAGAGGTCGCCGCTGGCGGCGCCGCGGATGCCCGCTTCGCCCTCGCCGGAAACGCGGATGCGGGTGCCTTCATCGACCCCGGCGGGAATGTCGACATTGAGTTTGTGGCGCTTGAGGCCGCGCCCCTCGCCCTCGCAGGCCGGGCACGGGTCGGCGATCGTCTCGCCCGATCCCAGGCAGGCCGGGCAGCCGCGCTCGACGACGAAGAATCCCTGATTGGCCCGCACCTTGCCGGCGCCGCCGCAGGTGCCGCAGCGCGCCGCCCGGCTGTCCCCGCGTGATCCGCGCCCGGCGCAGCCTTCGCACCGGGAAAGCGCCTCGACGGTGATGGTCTTGGCGGTGCCGGCGAACGCCTCCTCCAGGCTCAATTCCAGGTCATAGCGCAGATCGGCGCCGCGCGCCGCGTTCTGGCGCTGCCCGCGCGGGTCCATGAACTCGCCGAAGATGGTCGAAAAAATGTCGGAGAAACCCTCGAACCCGGCGCCGGCGCCGGCGCCGAACGGGTTGCCGCCCGCCCCGCCGTTGAACGCCGCCTTGCCGAAGCGGTCATAGGCGGCGCGCTTCTGCGGGTCCTTCAATACGTCATAGGCTTCGCTGATCGCCTTGAAATGCGCTTCCTTGTCGGCGCAGCCGTTGTGGCGGTCGGGATGGCATTCCATCGCCAGCTTGCGATAGGCAGCCTTGATGGTCCGCTCGTCGGCGGATTTGGGCACGCCCAGCAGCTGGTAATAATCACCCTCGGTCACGCCAACAGTCCCCCGGAACGGCCCGCCATCCCAGCACCACTGGAATGACGGTCCATATCCTTACCCCTTGTTCTCGTCGTCGACCTCGGAAAATTCGGCGTCGACCACGTCCTCGTCGGCCGGCTTGGCCTCGGCGGTGGCATCCTCGCCCCCGCCGGCCTCGGGTTGCGACTGGGCCTGGCTCTGCTCGTACATCGCCTGGCCGAGCTTCATCGCCGCCTGCGCCAGGGCGTTGGTCTTCTCGGTCATCTGGTCCGGCTCGCCGCCTTCGACCGCGGCCTTGGCCTCGGTCAGCGCGGTCTCGATCTCGGTCTTGACCTCGTCCGAAACCTTGTCGCCATGCTCCTTCAATTGCTGCTCGGTCGAATGGATCAGGCTCTCGGCCTGGTTCTTCGCCTCGGCCGCCGCGCGCCGCTGCTTGTCCTCTTCGGCGAACTGCTCGGCCTCCTTGACCATCTTGTCGATATCGTCGTCGTTGAGGCCGCCCGACGCCTGGATTCGGATCTGCTGTTCCTTGCCGGTGCCCTTGTCCTTGGCACTGACGTTGACGATGCCGTTGGCATCAATGTCGAATGTGACCTCGATCTGCGGGACGCCGCGCGGCGCCGGCGGGATTCCGACCAGGTCGAACTGGCCCAGGACCTTATTGTCGGCCGCCATCTCGCGCTCGCCCTGAAAAACGCGGATGGTGACCGCGTTCTGGTTGTCGTCGGCGGTCGAGAAAGTCTGGCTCTTCTTGGTCGGGATCGTCGTATTGCGGTCGATCATCCGGGTGAACACCCCGCCCAGCGTCTCGATGCCGAGGCTCAGCGGCGTCACGTCAAGCAGCAGCACGTCCTTGACGTCGCCCTGCAGCACGCCGGCCTGGATGGCGGCGCCCATGGCGACGACCTCGTCCGGATTGACGCCGACATGCGGCTCGCGGCCGAAGAACTCCTTCACCACCTCGCGCACCCGCGGCATGCGGGTCATGCCGCCGACCAGCACGACATCGGCGATGTCCTTGGCGGCAAGGCCGGCGTCCTTGAGCGCCTTCTTGCACGGCTCCAGCGTACGGTCGATCAGCGGCTGAACCAGTTTCTCGAGGTCGGCGCGGGTGATGGTCTCGACCAGGTGCAGCGGGGTCGTCGCGCCGCCTTCCATGCGGGCGGTGATGAACGGCTGGTTGATCTCCGTCGTCGCCGCCGAGGACAATTCGATCTTGGCCTTTTCGGCGGCTTCCTTCAGCCGCTGGAGCGCCAGCCGGTCGGTCTTGAGGTCGATGCCTTCCTTGGCCTTGAACTTGTCGGCCAGATATTCGACGATCTTGGCGTCGAAGTCCTCGCCGCCGAGGAAGGTGTCGCCGTTAGTCGATTTCACCTCGAAGACGCCGTCGCCGATTTCCAGCACCGAAATGTCGAAGGTGCCGCCGCCAAGGTCATAGACGGCGATCGTTTTGCCGTCTTCCTTGTCGAGGCCATAGGACAGGGCCGCCGCGGTTGGCTCGTTGATGATGCGCAGCACTTCGAGGCCGGCGATCTGGCCGGCGTCCTTGGTCGCCTGGCGCTGGGCGTCGTTGAAATAAGCGGGGACGGTGATCACCGCCTGGGTGACGGTCTCGCCCAAATAGGCTTCGGCGGTTTCCTTCATCTTCTGCAGGATGAAGGCGGAAATCTGCGACGGGCTGTAATCCTTGCCGCCGGCATGGACCCAGGCGTCGCCGTTGGGCCCCTTGACGATCTTGTAGGGCACCAGCTCAGTGTCCTTCTTGGTGATCGGGTCGTCGAAGCGGCGGCCGATCAGGCGCTTGACCGCAAACACCGTATTGTCGGGGTTGGTGACCGCCTGGCGCTTGGCCGGCTGGCCGATCAGGCGCTCGCCGTCCTTGGTGAAGGCGACCACCGACGGCGTCGTGCGCGCGCCTTCCGCATTTTCGATGACC
>JAKFFL010000040.1:0-5969 GCA_036675225.1 Sphingomonas sp.
GCCGAGCACGAAGTCGATATAATCGTCGATGCTGCCGGCATATTCCTTCGCCTCGCCGCCCTCGACCAGCACCAGCCGGTCGGCGGTCAGCTCGATCATGTGGCGGTCGTGGCTGATCAGGATCACCGCCCCGTCATAGCCGTTCAATGCCTGGACCAACGCCTCGCGGGCGTCGACGTCGAGGTGGTTGGTCGGCTCGTCGAGGATCAGCAGATGCGGCGCGTCCCGCGTGATCAGCGCCAGCGCCAGCCGCGCCCGCTCGCCGCCCGACAGCTTGCCGACCAGGGTCGTCGCCTTGTCTCCGGAAAAGCCGAACCGTCCAAGTTGCGCGCGCACGGCGGCGGGTGGCTTGCCGTCCATGGCGCGGCTCATATGCTGCAGCGGCGTGTCGTCACCGTGCAGTTCCTCGACCTGATATTGCGTGAAATAACCGACGCGCATCTTGCCCGAGGCATGGACCTCGCCCGCCATCGCCGGCAGCTGCGCCGCGAGCAGCCGCGCCAGCGTCGTCTTGCCGTTGCCGTTGCGACCGAGCAGCGCCAGCCGATCGTCGGGATCGATCCGCAGGTTGAGCTTGCGGAGCACCGGCGTGCCGCCATACCCAACCGCCGCCATGTCGAGCGTGATCAAAGGCGGTCGAAGCTCGCTCGGGCTCGGGAAATCGAAGCTGAGGCTCGGGTCGTCGGCAAGCGCGGCGATCGGCTGCATCCTGGCCAGCATCTTGGCGCGTGACTGCGCCTGCTTGGCGGTCGAGGCACGGGCGCTGTTGCGGGCGATATAATCCTGCAGGCGGGCGCGCTGCGCGTCTTGGGACGCCCGCGCGGCGGCGATCTGCGCGGCCCGCTCGGCGCGCTGCCGCTCGAAATCGTCATAGCCGCCGGCGTAGAGCGTCAGCTTGCCGCGCTCGAGATGCAGGATCGAATCAACCACATTGTTGAGGAGGTCGCGCTCGTGGCTGATGACGATCAAAGTGCCGGCATATTCCCGAAGGAAGTTCTCGAGCCACAAGGTTGCTTCGAGGTCGAGGTGGTTTGACGGCTCGTCGAGCAACAGCACGTCGGGCTGCGAGAACAGCAAGGCGGCGAGCGCGACGCGCATCTTCCAGCCGCCCGAAAAACTGTCGAGCGGCTGCGCCTGCATGGCCTCCTCGAAGCCGAGCCCGAGCAGGATCCGCGCGGCACGGGCTGGCGCGCTGTACGCATCGATCGCCAGCAGCCGGTCGTGGACATCGCCGAGCCGGTGTGGATCGGTGCAATGCTCGGCCTCGTCCATCAGCCGCGCCCGCTCCAGGTCGGCGGCAAGCACGGTCTCGAACGGCGTCGCGGTGCCGCTTGGCGCTTCCTGCGCGATATAGCCGAGCCTGGTGCGGCGCGGCATCTCGATCTCGCCCTCGTCCGTGTCGAGCTGGCCGATCATGGCCTTCAACAGGGTCGACTTGCCGGCGCCGTTGCGGCCGATCAATCCGACCCGGCCGCCCGGCGGAATCGCGGCCGTCGCGCGGTCTAGGATCGTACGCCCGCCAAGGCGCACCGTGATTCCGTTGATGGTCAGCATGGCGCGGCCCCTAGCAGGCAATCGCGGCGACGCTAAGGCAAAAGAACCTCAAAACCGGTCGGGCAAATGCACCGGCCCGACCAGTTCTTCATGGCGGGCGATGGCGAAAGGGTCGGTCATGCCGGCGATGTAATCGGCGATGCCGCGCAGCCGGCCGATTTCGCCGTCCCCGCGCACCCAGCCGGGCGGCAGCAAGGCCGGGTCGTCGCGATAGGCCGCGGCTAGGTTCCCGATCACCCGCTGCGCCTCCTTGCGCACCGAGGCCAGCGCCGGGCTGTTGTAGAGCCGATCGTAAAGCAGGCGCTTCAGCTGCCCTTCCTCCTCGGCCACAGTGTCCGAGAAGCCCGCCAATGCCCGGCCGCAGGCGCGTACGTCCTCGACCGTCGCCACACCGGCGTCGCGCACGCGCCGCCCGGTTTCCGCCAGCACGTCGCCGACCATGGTGCCGATGCCGTCGCGAACCAGCGCCTTGACCTTGCGCGCCAGGTCGAGCCCGGGATGGCGCTGCTCGATCGCCTGCCACAGGCGCCGCACGAACCGCAGGTCGAGCAACTCGTCGAGGCGAAGGATGCCGGCGCGCAGCCCGTCGTCGATGTCGTGATTGTCATAGGCGATGTCGTCGGCGACCGCGGCGACCTGCGCCTCCAGGCCCGGCCAGGTCTCAAGCCCGAGCGGAAAGGCGGCGTCGGCTTCGGCCATCGCCCAGCCCGGATTGGCGATCGGGCCGTTGTGCTTGGCGAGGCCCTCAAGCGCCTCCCAACTCAAATTGAGGCCGTCGAACGATGGGTAGGGGGTTTCGAGCAGAGTGACGAGGCGCAGGCTATGGCCGTTATGGTCGAAGCCGCCGGCATCGGCCAGCGCTTCGGACAGCGCCTCCTCGCCGGCATGGCCGAAGGGGGGATGGCCGAGGTCGTGGGCGAGGCACAGGGTCTCGGTCAAATCCTCGTTGAGACACAATGCGCGAGCCATGCTGCGGCCGATTTGCGCGACTTCGATCGAATGGGTCAGGCGCACGCGGAAATGATCGCCGTCGGGGGCGACGAACACCTGGGTCTTGTGGCGCAGGCGGCGGAAGGCGGCGGAATGGATGATGCGGTCGCGGTCGCGCTGGAAGATGTCGCGCGGGCCACGCGGACCGCCGTCCGCTTCCCGGTGGGCCCTGCCGCGCGATTGGCTTGGTTGCGCGGCGAGCTGGCCAGGAAGCGTCATCAGGTCTTGAGTTTCTCTATTCTGATATGGGCCGGATTGCGGGTCCACCTAAAGCTGTCGACGCCCGCCTTATCAAGCCTCGTGACGAATTCCTGCGCTTCGCTCGCGGTCTTGAACGGCCCGACCAGCAGCCGGAAATAGTCCTTGCCTTCGGTGACGTAGCCGGAGCGGGACTTGAGCGGCGAGCCCGCCTTGGCCGCGAGCTTCCTATATTCCGCGCCCATGCGGTCCTGGTTGGAGCCGCCGGCCAGCTGGACCCAGTTGGTGCCGGACACGCCGAGCTTTGCCGCCTCCGCCTTGGCCTTCTTGTCCGCCTCGGCCCTGGCTTTCTTTTCCGCGGCCAGCTTCACCGCTTTAGGATCCGCCTTGGGCTTGTATTCAGTCGCTTTCGGCTTGGCCGCTTCAACCTTCGGCTTCGAGACCAGCGGCACGTCGGCGACGGGTTGCGGCTCTTCCGCTTGCGCCTCGGCGACCTGCGCCAGTTGGTCGTCCATCGGCTCGACAGCCGGGGATTGGCTCAGCAATTCGGCGATTTCATCGAGGCGACCGGCCGGTCGGGGCTCCGGGTCGGAGTCGGACGATTGCGGCTTGCTGCTATCGCCAGACTGCGTCTTCGGCCCGCGGGTCGACGCATAGCGCGACGGATCGAGCGATGCCCGGATCCGGGCGCGATAGGTCGAGGGCTCGGGCGCCTGCCTGACCGCGCGGCGCGGTGCCTCGGCTACCTTCCTGACCGGCTTCTTCGCATCCTCGCGTGCCTGCTGCCTCTGCTTGAGGGCCGCCTGCCGCTGCGGATTGCTGTTGCCGATCGACACCACCGGGGAAATCGGCACCGGTTCGGCCTGGGCGTAGCGTTGCGCCGCATCCCTGGGGAAGATGCCGAGGTGCACGGCGGCCGCCTTTTCGGCTGGTTGGAGAACGGGCAGGACCTTGAAGAACGGCTCGAAGCGCAGTCCGGCGCCCGGCATGGCGGCGTCGATCGAGCGGCGCGCGCCCTCCCGATCGCCGGCCAAGGCGAGCACGAAGGCATTGATCCGCACCGCGTCCGCGTCGCGGCGAAGCAGCAGCGGCTCGATCGCCTGGGCGGCGGCGGGAATATTGCGCGAAATGGCAAGGCTCAGCGCCAGCCGGCGCCGGGCCTCGTCGGCGTCCGCCCCGTGCAAGGCGACGCGATAGTCGGACTGCGCCCGGGTCTGGTCGCCGAGCAAGTCGAAGGCCAAGCCACGGTCGACCGCGATCTGCATCTGGGTGGCGCCAGATTGCTGGGCGCGGGCGAAGTAAGCGAGCGCGCCCCTGGGGTCGCCCATCGCCGCCGCCGCCGCGCCCAGCCCCGCCTGCACCTGCCATGCGCCGGGGCTGAGTTCCTCGGCGCGGCCGAAGAAGCCGACCGCCGCCTGGGTGTCGCCAGTGCCGAGCGCCGCGCGGCCGGCGGCGACCAGCGCCGCGACGTTCCTGGGGTTGAGCGCGATCAGGCGGACATTGCGCGCCAGCGCCGCTTCCGGCGTCTCCGTCGTCCCGGGCAGCGGGGCGGCGGGCGGCGGCGGGGCGGCGCCGATATATTGCGCGGCCGCCGGCATGGTCGGCAGCATCATGGCGGACATGACGAGCGCCGCGCGGCCGGCGCGGCGGGGGAAACTGTTGAGCATGAAACAGAGCATGCCCGCACCCAGCTTGCTCAATGCTGACAGAAAAGCCCCGCGCGGCGAGCCGTGTCCCCGCAACGATGAACCGCCCTTGTCCGGCCGAAACCGGCTTACTGGTTGTTCTGCCGGTTGAGGAAACGCGGGATGTCGAGCGGCTCGCGGCGGAAACTCGGCACCGGCTCGTCGCCCTCGCCCTGCGCCTGGGCGGCGCCGCGGGCGATGTTCGACATCCGCTCGAACAAGGTGCCGCTGTCGCGCGCGACCTTTGGCGTTTCATCGGGCGCGGACGGCGCTTCGGCCGGCGTTTCCATCTCCTCGTCGGCCGGCGGGGCGATCGGCGCCGAACCGACTGGCTGGGTGAGGATGTCGTCGCTGTCGAGCACCAGCTCGCCGGCTTCGTCCTCGCTGGTCAGCTCGAGCGGCTCATCGTCGGCGTCGGCCTCCGGGGCGGCCGCGACGACCGCGGTCGGAGTCTGGCGGCCGGGGAAGCTGAACACCTTGGCGGGCTGCGGCGCGGCCGCCGCGTCGGCCTCGATGCCGGTAGCAACCACCGAGACGCGGATCTTGCCGCCCAAATCGTCGTTGAACGCCGATCCCCAGATGATGTTGGCATCGGGGTCGACCAGTTCCTTGATATGGCTCGCGGCCTCGTCGACCTCCATCAGCCGCATGTCCTCGCCGCCGGTGATCGAAATGATGACGCCCCTGGCGCCCTTCATGCTGACGCCGTCGAGCAGCGGGTTGGAGATCGCCTTCTCGGCGGCCTCGATGGCGCGGTTTTCGCCGGCCGCTTCGCCGGTGCCCATCATCGCCTTGCCCATTTCGCCCATCACCGAGCGGACATCGGCGAAGTCGAGGTTGATAAGGCCCGGCATGACCATCAGGTCGGTGATTCCGCGCACGCCCTGCTGCAGCACCTCGTCGGCCATCTCGAACGCTTCCTTGAAGGTCGTTTCCGAATTGGCGAGGCGGAACAGGTTCTGGTTAGGGATGACGATCAACGTGTCGACGTGCTGCTGCAGCTCGTTGATGCCGGCTTCGGCGGAGCGCGAGCGGCGGGCGCCCTCGAAGGCGAACGGCTTGGTGACGACGCCAACAGTCAAAATACCCTTGTCGCGCGCGGCCTTGGCGATGACCGGCGCCGCGCCGGTGCCGGTGCCACCGCCCATTCCGGCGGCGATGAAGCACATGTGGGCGCCGTCCAGCGCCCGCTCGATTTCCTCCATCGTCTCTTCGGCGGCGGCGCGGCCAATCTCGGGCCGCGAGCCGGCGCCTAGCCCCTGCGTGATCTTCAATCCCAGCTGGATCCGCCGGTCGGCCGAGGAGGAATTCAAGGCCTGGGCGTCGGTGTTGGCGACGATGAAGTCGACCCCCTGGACGTCGCGCTTGATCATATTGGCGATGGCGTTGCCGCCGGCGCCGCCGACGCCGATGACGCTGATCCGCGGACGAAGCTCGTCGACTTCCGGACGGATGAAATCGATGCTCATGGGCCAACCCTCCCCCTGCACCTAAGTGCATTGAACTTAGGGCATGAATCTTTGAATCATTGCGACTCCCGCC
>JAKFFL010000096.1:0-5805 GCA_036675225.1 Sphingomonas sp.
CGATCCGCCGAGCGCGACGATGCCCGCGAACAGGATCCAGCCGTTGATGGTGTTCTGGCGATCTTTCATGAAACCCCGCGTGGCCTTGCCGAGAATGGATTGGATTTGGTGCTGCCCTTTAAGGCGGCGTCATGCTTACTTCAAGCCGTCGACCCACGCTTCAAGGAGAGTTCGCGCAATCGCCGAGCGAGGAGGAGCCTGGAAGGCCGCGCCGTCGTCGCCGGCAAGGGCGGCAAGCACGTCGTCGCGGCTAAACCAGCGGGCATCGTCGAGCTCGATCGTGTCGATAGTGAGCGAATCGCCGAGCGCGCGGGCATGCGCTCCGATCATCAAGGTTGAGGGGAAGGGCCAGGGCTGGCTGGCGAGGTAGCAGATGTCGGCGACTTCGATCCCGGCTTCTTCCTTCAACTCTCGCGCCACGGCCGCCTCGATCGTCTCGCCCGGCTCGACGAAACCGGCCAGCGCCGAATAGCGGCCCGGTGGATAATGGGGCTGGCGGCCGAGCAGCAGGCGGCCTTCATGCTCGGCCAGCATGATCACCACCGGATCGACGCGCGGATAATGTTCGTTGCCGCAAGAGCCGCATCCGCGTGACCAGCCGCCGCGATTGGGCGACGTCCCTGATCCGCAGACCGAGCAAAAGCCGTGGCGGCGATGCCAGTTGGCCAGGCTCAGCGCGGCGGCGAAGATCGGCGCCTGGGTCGGCTCGAGTATGGCGAGCAAGGCGAAATGGGCGCGGGCGTCGATCGGTGCCGTTCCATCGGGCAGGATCGAGAAGCGCGGGGATCCGCTTTGAAGTCCAAGGAACAGTGGCAGATCACTCGACACCGGTTGCCACAGCAATCTGCCCTGCTCGTCGACCTGTGGCGCGCCATTTTCCCAGACGAGCGCGCGGGCGTCGGGTCTCCCACGAAGTCCGGCGATCGCATCCGGATCGGCGCGCAAATGGTCGGCCCGGTCGAGTCCTTCGCCGGCGAAAAAAGGTTCAGGCGGCAAGGGATTCCTTTCGGGCAATCACGGCCTCGACGGCCTTGGCGTAAAGCGTCGGCAGTCCGGCCTGGCCGATCCGGTCGAGCGGCTGCCACCAGCCCTCTGCATCGGGCGGCGACGGGCGAGATACAATGCGCAGGTCCAGCGTGAAGTGCGTGAAGCCGTGCGACACTGAGGCGAGCGTGGGGTTTGCGGAAGGCTCGTCGCTCCACTCGGGCCCGGGCAGCGCCGCCATTCCGCCGAGCATTCCCTTGGCCGGGCGGCGCACCAGCCAGATCGCTCCGTCGCGTTCGATCCACCAGGCGATACCGTGGCGGTGCGGCCGCTGGCGTTTGGCCTTGGCGGCGGGGAAGGCCTCGGGATTTCTACTCGCCTTGGCTTTGCAGCCCGAAGCAAGCGGACATTCGCCGCACAGGGGTTTTGCCGGCCGGCAGATGGTCGCACCAAGGTCCATCATCGCCTGCGCGAAATCGCCCGGCCGCGTTGCGGGCGTCATCGATTCCGCCAGCTGACGCACCTGTCCTCGCGCCTCGTCGAGCGTCTGTTCGATGCCATGGTAACGGGCGATCACTCGGGCGACATTGGTATCGACCACGACCGCGCGCTCGCCAAAGGCGATCGCTGCGACAGCGGCGGCCGTATAGGTTCCCAGCCCTGGCAATTTGCGAAGCTCAGCCTCGGTCCGGGGGAAGCCGCCAAGCGCCGTAACCGCCCGGGCGCAGGCGATGAGGTTGCGGGCGCGGGCGTAATAGCCGAGGCCTGCCCATTCCTGCAGCACATCCTCGTCGGGCGTGGCGGCAAGCGCCTCGATTGTCGGCCAGCGTTCGATGAACCGCCGGAAGCGCGGCTTCACCGTCGCGACGGTCGTCTGCTGGAGCATCACTTCGCTGAGCCAGACCCAGTAAGGTTCGGGCGGCGGAGCGCCCGGCGCGCTCCGCCACGGCAAGGCGCGGGCGCGGGCGTCATAATGGGCAAGAAGCTCCTTCGCGGCGTGTCGTTCGTCGAGGAGCCGCTTTGCGGCACTGGCGGGCATGAAGTCGCTATGGCATGGTCCGGCGCGATGGCGAAGACCCGACGTCCCGAATCCGGCAAAGATGCCCCGCGGCGCGGCTATGCGCGTGCCGCCGGCGAGCTGGTTGGAGACATTGCCGGTACGACCTTCAAGCGCTTTGGTTTCGTCCAGGGCGCGGTGGTCAGCCGCTGGGCGGAAATCGTCGGCGAGCGCTATGCCAAGGTATCGACGCCCGAATCGATCCGCTTTCCTGCTGGCAGGAAGTCCGACGGCACCCTCACCCTGACCGTCGAGGGAGCTCATGCGCCGCTGATGCAGCATCTGGCGCCCCTGATCATCGAGCGGGTCAATCGCTTTTTCGGATATTCGGCGATCGGCAAGGTCGCCTTTCGCCAGGGACGGCAGGCCAAGGCTGCGCCAAAGGTCGTACGGCCCGCTTCCGCGCCGGTGCCGAAGGCGCTTGGCGAGGGCCTTCGCCAGATCGCCGATCCCGAGCTTCGCGCCTGCCTCGAATCTCTGGCAGGAAAGCTGGCGGGTTCGCGCGGCGCGCCGGCAGTCGAGTCCGAACCCAAACCTAATATTCCAGTCATATTCCGGAGCGAATGAGCGTGATGAAGATTAGCTACCTGATCCTCGGTTCGGCGGCGTTGCTCGCCACCGCGTGCAATGCAGAGAAGGGTGCGAGCAACACGGCCGCCCCCGAAGTCACCGCAGAGCCGGTCGCTGCCCCCAACAATGGCGACTGGTCGACGATCGTCAGCAAGACGGCCGAAGGCGGGTTCCTGATGGGCAACCCCAATGCCAAGGTGAAGCTGGTCGAGTTTGCGTCGATGACCTGCCCGCACTGCGCCGAGTTCGAGGAAACGGGCGTTAAGCCGCTGATTGAAAATTACGTGAAGAAGGGCCTCGTCTCATACGAGTTCCGCAATTATGTGCGCGATCCGTTCGACGTCACGGCCTCGCTGATCGCCCGCTGTGGCGGAGAAGCGAGCTTCTTCGGCCTCACGCGGAGCCTGTTTGCGGACCAGCGCGGCTGGATCGGGAAGGTCCAGGCCGCCGACCCGGCCCAGATGCAGGCGCTTCAGACAATGCCGCCGGCGCAGCAGTTTGCGACAATCGCCGAGCTCGCGGGGCTGAAGCAATTCGCCTCGATGCGCGGCGTGCCGCGGGCCAAGGCGGAAGCGTGCCTGGCCAATGAATCCGAGGTCAACCAGCTGGTCCAGATGAACAGCGACGCCGTGTCGAACTTCAATATTCCCGGCACGCCTGCCTTTGTTATCAACGGCGCGCTGGTCGAATCGGTGGCGGCCTGGGAGCAGCTGGAGCCCAAGATCAAGGAAGCGCTGGCCAGCTAGAATGAGCGACAAGGGGGTCGAGCGTTGCGTTTCCGCCGGCTGAAACTCAGCGGTTTCAAGAGCTTCGTCGAGCCTGCCGAACTGCGCATCGAGCCGGGGCTGACCGGAGTCGTCGGCCCCAACGGCTGCGGCAAGTCGAATCTCCTGGAAGCGATCCGCTGGGTGATGGGCGAAGGCTCGCCCAAGTCGCTTCGCGGCGGCGGAATGGAGGATGTCATCTTCGCCGGCACGGCAACGCGGGCCGCGCGCGACTTCGCCGAAGTGTCGCTGCTGATCGAGCGTGACGCGGGCGAAGGCGACGACAGCCGCGACGGCGAAAGCGAGGTCACTCGCAGGATCGAACGCGGTGCGGGCTCGGCCTACCGGATCGACGGCCGCGATGTCCGGCAGAAGGATGTCTCGCTGCTGTTTGCCGACGCGGCGACCGGCGCCCATTCGCCCGCGCTGGTCAGCCAGGGGCGGATCGGCGCGGTGATCGCCGCCAAGCCGGTCGAGCGCCGGATGATGCTCGAAGAGGCGGCCGGGATTTCCGGCCTCCACGCGCGGCGCAAAGACGCCGAATCCAAGCTGCGCGCAACCGAGGTCAATTTGCAGCGTCTCGATGAATTGCTGTCCGACCAGGAAGCACGCGCTTCGGCACTTAGGCGGCAGGCACGGGCTGCGGAACGCTATCGAGCGCTGACCGACAAGATACGGCTTGCGGAAGGCAAGCTGGTGTTTGCCCGCTGGGCGGAAGCGGACTGCGCGGCGAGCGAGGCGGCCGAGGAGGCAAAGGCTGCGGAAGGCGAGGTTGCCCGGCTTCAATCGGCGATGCAGGCGGCACAGGCACTGCAGGAGCGAGCGGCCGAGGCGCTGTCCGAAAAGCGGGAGCAGGCAGTCGCGGCGCGCGATGCCTCGCGGACGCTTGCGCATGAGCTGGCAACGGCCAGGGCCAAGCGCGACACGGTCGTCCGGCGGCTGGCCGAGCTTGGGCGGCTGGAACAGGCTCTGTCTGCAGAAACCGCGCGCGAGGTGGCGCTGAAGGCCGATGCCGCACGCGCGGTCGAGACGTTGGACGAGGAGCGGCGGGCGATCGATGAGCGCCTGGCCGATGCGGAGACGATCGCGGCCCGGATCGCCACCGAGTTGACCGGGGCAGAGGCCAAGTCGCGCGAGGCCGAGGCGGCGCTGGCCGCCTTGCTCGCCAAGGAAGCAGCGATGCGCGCCGAGCGGCGGGTGGCCGAGGCGGCGCTCGATGCCGCCCGCACGCAGGCAAACCGGATCGCCGGGGAAGAGGAGCGGCTGGCGCAACAGCTTGCTGCCATCGGCGATGGAGCTGAACAGCGCGACCTAATCGAACAGGCGCAGCGCGATGGCGAAGCAGCGGCGCAGACCCTCGCCAATGCCGAGCAGGCGCTCGCAAACGCTGAACAGGGACGGTCCGACGCGGCGGTCTCGCGCGACGAGGCGGAAAGCCGGCTGGCAGCGGCCCGCGCTGCGCTGAGCGCGGCGACGGCAGAACGGGATGCCTTGACGCGGGCGCTGGACCATGGCGGCGGGGCCGCACTGGCAGAGATCAAGGCAGCGCCCGGCTTCGAACGTGCTCTCGCCGCCGCGCTGGGCGAGGATATCGAAGCAGTGCTTGGCGACGAGGGTCCGAGGCGCTGGCAGGGCAGCGAGCGCCAGATCGGCGATCCCGCCTTGCCGCCGGGCCTTGTCCCCTTGCTCGATCACGTCGACGCGCCAGCTGCGCTTCATCGGCGATTGTCGCAGGTTGGCGTCGCGGACGGCGACGACGGGCAGCCGCTCGCGGTCGGGCAGCGGCTGGTGACGCGCGACGGGGTCATGCGGCGCTGGGATGGCTTCGTCAGCATCGGTGGCGGCGCGGCGGCGGCCGAGCGGCTGGTTAGGGTCAATCGGCTGGCCGACATCCAGACCGCTGTTCCTGGGCTGGAAAATGCGGTGGGCGACGCCGTTACCGCTCGCGATTCTGCCGCGCAGGCGGTGGAGAATCACCGGCGCGAAGCCGAGGAGGCACGGCAGGCCGCGGCCAATGCCGAACGTGCGGCCCGTGACGCCGCGCGGGCGGGGGATTCCGCGGCGACCGCGCTGGAACGGCTGGATGCGCAAAAGGCGGGGCTGGCGGATCGCCGGTCCGACCTCCTGCCGCTGGCGGCGGCAGCAAAGGAAGCGGTCGAGGTTGCGGCGAAGGGCCTGGCGACGCTGCCCGATCCGGACGCACTGCAGGCCGAGGTCGCTCAGGCTCGCTCCGCCGCCTCCGAAGCAGGCGAAGCGGTTGCCGATTGCCGCGCCCGTTCTGCAACGCGGGCGCGCGAAACCGCCGCCGACCGCGAGCGTCATGCCGCAGCGGGCCGAGAGGCGGCCGAATGGCGCACTCGCGGGTTGCAGGCCGAGGAGCGGCTGGCGGGAACGGCCGCCCGCGCCATGGCAATGGAGGAGGAGCAGGAA
>JAKFFL010000129.1:0-5797 GCA_036675225.1 Sphingomonas sp.
GATTCCCACGCGTTACGCACCCGTGCGCCACTAGACCCGAAGGTCTCGTTCGACTTGCATGTGTTAGGCATGCCGCCAGCGTTCGTTCTGAGCCAGAATCAAACTCTCAAGTTGATGTACGACAAGCCCCCCGCGGAATAGCGAGAGGCAAGCCGGCATCTCCGGGAGCCGTTCCTGCACAAATATACAAACTGGTGTGTTTGCGTATGAGGACATTTGCTCATCCCGCCAGGCAAGCCCGACAGGATTCGCATTAAGGAACGGCATAAATTTGACCGATCGATCGATACCCAGAGGCTATCGAAGACCGGGCCGCCGCCCACATGTCCCTTCATCTAAACCGACAATGTCAAAGAGCCACGCTGTCTCGACCCGGTCCTTGTGGTTCCGGGCACCGGTTGTGCCGATTGAGACAGGCGCGAAACGGTGCCCGGCCCGACTGGACCGTGCTCCGTTGCTGGGCAGGCATATATGGAAAGCCCTTCTGGCCGTCAACACCCTTGCCGCGATATTTTCGCGGGAAGTTTGGCCAAAGCGATTCCACGCCGACGTCAGCAGCCAGGGCAAGGTAAAAAACCCCGTCCCGGCGCATATCCTAAATGGGGCCTCGCGCCCTCAATTCAAGCGCCACTACGATGACTTTCATCCACCTGATGCCGGCGGGGAGTCAGGCGCTCTGGATATAGGCGCGCATCGCCTCCGCTTCGCGCTCGATGCGGTCGATTCGGTACTTCACGAGGTCGCCGATCGAGACGATTCCCATCAGCTGGCCCTGGTCGATGACTGGCAAGTGGCGAATCCGCTGCTGCGTCATCAGTGCCATCGCCATCAGCACTTCGGTTTCGGGGGTGACGACGATCGCCGGCGCGCTCATCGCCCGGCTGACCGGCCAGTCGAGGATCTGCGCCCCATGCTCGCGCAGACAATAGATGATGTCGCGTTCCGACATGATGCCCTTGACCTCGCCGGCGTCGATGACGAGCAGGGCGCCGATCTTGCGGCTGCCAAGCTCATCGACGGCGGCGCTCAACGGCGCGTCGCTGGCGATCGTCGCCACGTCGGTGCCCTTGACGGAAAGAATCGCGGCAATGGTCATACGCCCGTCTCCCGGAGGCCAGCAGAGTCGAAAGGGTTGATACTCCCTTGAACGCCTCGCAAAAAGACCAGGTGCCGCATCGGCGCGCCGGAGAGCCTCGAATGACCATCAACACCGACCGCCAGCCGGTCCTGCGCGTCGTGCCGGGGCCGGGCGACATCAATGCCAACGGCCATATTTTCGGAGGCTGGGTCCTGTCGCAAATGGACATTGCGGCGGGCATCATCGCCTCGGGCCGCGCCAACGGGCCGGTGGCGACCGTCGCCATCCAGTCCATGGAGTTCCTGGCGCCAATCCACCTGCGCGACCTGATTAGCGTCTATGCCGAGGTTGAGCGGGTCGGCCGCACGTCGATGAGCGTACGCATAGAGGTCATCGCCACCCGCGACCGCGGCGCCACCGAGATCAAGGTCACCGAAGGCCTGTTCACCTTCGTCGCATTGGACGAGGAGCATCGGCCGCGGCCGGTCGAAGGCAAAACCGGGGCATAGAAAAGGGCAGCGCGGAAGGTCCGGCGCCGCCCTTTATCAATCGATCATTGCGCCGTCGCGGCGCTCAGGCCGCGGGCGCGACGCCGTCGTCCGAATCGTCGGCGCGCGGTCGGCGGGCACGGCGGCGAGGCGGCGGCGAATCCTCGTCCGAATCTGCTGCCGGGGTGGGCTGGCTATCCTCGGCGCCGATCGCCGGGGGCAGGACGTCGAAGGGAATGCGCTCGTCGGACTGCTCGCTCACCCGATTACCCTGAACCCGGCCATTGCCGCGTTCGGGGCGATCATTGCGTTCGGAACGCTCGGGGCGGTCGCCACGCTCGAAGCGATCCTCGCGATCCCGACCCTGGCGGCGCTGCGGCCGCTCGTCGGTCTCGACCTCGCCGTCGGCATCGACCAGTTCGGCATTCTCATCCTCGTCGCCCTCACCGTCGTCGTCGCGGCCACGGCGCTGGTCCTCGAACCGGGAGCGGCTGTCGCCGAGCACGCGGAAATAATGGTCCGCGAACTGAAGGTAATATTCGGTCTGGACGCGGTCGCCGCCGAGCTGGGCGTCGCGCGCCAGGCTCTTGTACTTCTCGAGCAACTGGGCGGCATTGCCGCGTTGCCGGTTGTCCTGGCGATTGCCGCCGCTTCCCGACATTCCCTGTGGGCGCTGCCCACCGCGACCACGACGACGGCCGCCTTGACGATTATTGATCAAGCTGTGTTTCCTTATCGCACTGGCGCCTTACTCGAGCGCCGCAAAACCTTTCATTCGAAGGTCCTTGTTCCCCGCGACCAGGCGGCCGGCGCCAATGCGCTGGCTGCCCCTGTCCTGTCCTATGCATCAATGCGAACTGGTGCACGGGCCGATGGCGTCGGGGGTGGCGGCGGAGGCGCTTTGCGATTGTTGGAAGCGGCCCCGTGCCTGGCACAGGATGTAGTGCGTCTTTGACGATATTCCAAGCGATTTTCACTCAAGCCGCAATCAACATGGCGCGGGGCCGGCCGCCGAGGTCATGCGCCAGGCGCGGATTGAGTCCCTGGGCAGTGAGCAGCGGCCCAACCACATCCGCCTGGTCGTGGCCGATCTCGACCGCCGCCAGCCCTCCCGGCGCGATCAGGCGCCCGAGCTCCGGCGCCAGCCGGCGATAATCGTCGAGCCCTTCCGTGCCCGAGAACAAAGCTTCGGCCGGCTCGTGCTCGGCGACGCCGGCGCCCAGCGCTTCCCCTTCCGCGACATAGGGCGGATTGACCAGAACCAAGTCGAAGCGCTCAGCGATGTCTTGCGCCCAATCGCCAATGCGTAGCTCGGCGCGGCTGTCGAGGCCGAGGCGGCGAGCATTGGCCCGCGCATAATGCAGGGCCTCGGCCGACAGATCGATGCCCAGGCCCGTCGCCCGCGGCCATTGGTCGAGCGCGGCGAGCAGCAAAGTACCCGGGCCGGTGCCGAGATCAAGGATCCGCCGGGGGCCGGCGGAACCCGCAAAATGGTCGATCGCGGCGGCAATCAGAGTCTCGCTGTCGGGCCGGGGGACCAAAGCCCCGGGGCCGACCTCGAGCTCGATGTTCCAGAAGGCGCGCTTGCCGGTGATGTAGGCGACCGGCTCGCCGGCCTGGCGCCGCTCGACCAGCGACGAATACATTGCGGGCACCATCTGGTCCTGGCGCGACAGCAGCAGGGAATCCCGTTCGATTCCAAGGGTATGAGCCATGAGCAGCTCGGCATCGAGCCGAGGGGTATCGCTGGTCGCGGAGAGAATTTGCGTCGCCCGGCTCAGCGCCCGCGCGATGGCGGTCACGCTTCCTCCAGCCCGGCCAGCCGCTGGGCTTCGTCCTCGGCGATCAGGGCGTCGGTCAGCTCCGACAAACCGGGACCTTCGAGGATCGCGTCGAGCTTGTGCAAAGTGAGGTTGATGCGGTGGTCGGTGACGCGGCCCTGCGGGAAATTATAGGTGCGGATGCGCTCCGAGCGGTCGCCCGAGCCAACCATCGACTTGCGGGCGCCGGCCCGCGCGCTGGCGAGCCGCTCGCGCTCCAGCTCGAACAGCCTCGTGCGCAGCACCTTCAGGGCCTTGGCCTTGTTCTTGTGCTGCGATTTCTCGTCTTGCTGGATGACCACCAGGCCAGTCGGCAAATGGGTGATTCGCACGGCGCTGTCGGTGGTGTTGACCGACTGCCCGCCCGGCCCCGACGAGCGATAGACGTCGATGCGCAGGTCCCTGTCGTCGATCTGGACGTCGACCTCCTCGGCCTCGGGCAGCACGGCGACCGTCGCCGCCGACGTGTGGATGCGGCCGCCGCTTTCGGTCGCCGGCACGCGCTGGACGCGATGGACCCCGCTTTCGAACTTCAACCGGGCGAAGACTCCAGCGCCGCTGATCGAGGCGACCGCTTCCTTGTAGCCGCCGACGTCCGAGGCGCTGGCCGAGATCAATTCGAATCGCCAGCCCTGCTCCTCGGCATGGCGCTGGTACATGCGCAGCAGATCGCCGGCGAACAACGCCGCCTCGTCGCCGCCGGTGCCGGCGCGGACCTCGAGCATGGCGGCGCGGTCGTCGGCGGCGTCGCGCGGCAGCAGATGCAGCGCCAGCGCCCGCTCGGCCTCGGGAAGGCGGCGGCGGATGTCCTCGATCTCATGCTCGGCCATTTCGCGCAGTTCGGGCTCGGCGGTGGCGTCGGCGGCCATGCCGGCCAGCACCTCGAGCTCGGCGCGCAGCCGGCGGACTTCGCGGGCGGCATTGGCAACCGGCTCGATCTGGGCATATTCCTTGGACAGACGGACAAAGTCGTCGCGCGCCAGATCTGAGGCCGACATGGCCTCGGCAAGCTCGTGCCTCTTCGCCTCGATCGAGACGATCCGTTCCAGCGAGATTTTGGTCACTGCCGGAGGGCCTCCGCCAGCCCATTGAACGCGACCGGGCGCTGCTCGCCATTGGCGAGGTTCTTAACCTGCGCCGCCTCTGCCTTCACCTCATCCTCGCCGATGATGATCGCATAGCGAGCCCCCGACGCATCGGCCCGCGCCATGCGCTTCTTCATATTGCCGCGGAACGCCATGTCCGCCGCGATGCCGCTACCGCGAACTTCAGCCAGCAGCCGGGTCGCGACTCCCTCGGCGGCATCGCCCAGGGGCACGAACATGGCATCCGGCCGCTCCGGCTCCGGCGCGTCGATGAGCATTGCCAGCCGTTCGATGCCGGCCGCCCAGCCGATCGCGGGGGTGGGCGGGCCGCCGAGTGCCTCGATCAGGCCGTCGTAGCGGCCGCCGGCGATGACCGTACCCTGGGCGCCGAGGCGGTCGGTGACGAACTCGAAGGCGGTGTGGCGGTAATAATCGAGGCCGCGGACTAGGTGCGGGTCGAGCTCATAGGCAACGCCGGCCGCGTCGAGCCCGGCGCGTACCAAAGCGAAGAAATCCTCGGCCTCGCTGGTCAGCCGCATCACCGGCGCCCCGGCAACCGCCGCCTGGTCGCGCGGGTCCTTGCTGTCGAGCACGCGCAGCGGGTTCTTTTGCAATCGCTCGCGGCTGTCGGGCGAAATGTCGTGGTCTTCGAAATATTGGATCAGCGCCGAGCGCCAGGCGTCGCGGCTGGCCGCATCGCCAAGCGTGTTGAGCTTCAGCGTCACCCCGTCGATGCCAAGCTCGGCCAGCAGCTGGGCGCCGAACGACAATATCTCGACATCGGCGGCCGACTCGGCGACGCCGATGATCTCGGCGTCCAATTGGTGGAACTGGCGGAAGCGGCCCTTTTGCGGCCGTTCGTAGCGGAAGGCCGGGCCGTGGGTGGCGACCTTGAGCGGCACATGCTGCTGCCAGCCTTCGGAGAGATAAGCGCGGGCGATGCCGGCGGTGAACTCGGGCCGAAGCGTGACCGAATCCCCCGAGCGATCGTCGAACGAATACATTTCCTTGGAGACGACGTCGGTGGTCTCGCCGATGCCACGGGCGAACACCTGGGTGTGCTCCAGCACCGGCACCTCGACCCGCTTGAACCCGAACAGGCGGCGGACTCGGTCGAACGCCGCCACGACCGCGGCCATGCGGTCGGCGTCCTCTCCAAGCAAGCTTTGCATGCCCCGGACTGGTTGCGGCGTCTTACTCACCGTCGCTCCCATGCACACTTTTGCGTTTGCAGCAAAGCGGCCGAGGTTTACGGGCTCGTGCCATCATGAACATCGACCTGATTCCCGCCGGCGACGATCCGCCGCGCAGCCTCAACGTGCTGAT
>JAKFFL010000035.1:0-5725 GCA_036675225.1 Sphingomonas sp.
AGGGCCTTTACCTTGGCCAGTGTAAGATCGCGATCGGTCATGGCGGCGTCCTAGTCAGGGCCTATGGCTTTCGCAATCGAATGGGGCGCAAAAGAGGCGGGTGGGGACCATGGACAAAGAGACTCCGGCGATCGCCAAGGCACCGCTCAGTCCGGACGAGCGCCGGATGCTTGGGCCGGGCCACCCCGACTACGAATTCCCCAAGGAGGTCCATAACCTCCTGATTGCCGCCTACGAGGGCAATTGGAACCTGTCCGAGATGGCCGACAACAAGGCGTCGATCCTGATGGGCGCCAGCTTCGTCGTCTTCTCTCTGTCGATCGCCGACGTGGCGGCGGGCAAGGCGACCTTCCCGTTGCTGGTGCTGACCCTGTTTTCGTTCGCCGCGACGATGCTCGGCGTCCTCACCGTCCGGCCCAACCGCCTGCGCAAGTTCAAGCTCGACCCGAACAACGTCAACATCCTGTTCTTCGGCAGCTATGCCAACGTCAGCCGCGAGGATTATATCGATCAGGTGGTCAAGGTGCTGTCCTCGGAAGAGGAGACCTATCGCCGGCTGGCCAAGGACATCTATGACCACGGTTGTATCTTGCGAGCCGACAAGTACCGCTGGCTGTACTGGAGCTACACCTTGTTCCTGGTTGGGCTCGTCATTACCTTTGGAGCCCTGCTCTTGCAGCTGTTCCTGGAGCTCAAAGCAGACGGTCTCTTGAGTAGCATTCCGCCGTTGCCCTGAGGCCGGCGCGGGTCTCGATCGCCGGAGCCCACAGGTCGGCGGGAGGGGCGAAAACCGGGTTGGCGACCCAGTCGGGATGACAGAAATAATTGGCGCGGTCCCGGGTCAGCTTGGCCCGCCCGCGGCGGACGAGCCCGTCCAGCAGGGCGCCCAAATGGACGGCCGCGCGGGGCATGGACAGGGCCAGCGTCCGCCGCCCGACCGCCTCGCCGAGTGCCGTGGCCAACTCGCGGTGCGTCCAGCCGCCAGGCTTGCCGTCGTCAGGCTCGGTCAGCGGCGGCGGAGATTTGGCGACGGCCAACGCGATCAGCAGGCGCGCCAAATCATCTGCGTGGATCAGTGACAGGCGCCCGGCCGGCGGCAGCAGGATCAGCCCGCGCCTGGCCATGCGGAACAGGTCCAGCGTTTCCTTGTCGCCGGGCCCATAGACGGCCGGCGGGCGGACGATGGCGAAGTCCAGGCCTGATTGCCGCACCAGCGCCTCGGCCCGCGCCTTGGAGCCGCCGTAATGGCTCAGGTCCGGCTCGCGGGCGGCAAGCGACGAGACATGGACGAAGCGGTGCACGTTTCGCGCCCTTGCCGCGTTGAGCACGGCCGCCGTGCCGCGGACATTGCCGGCCTCGAACCCGGCTTCGTCGGTATTGATCACGCCGGCGACATGGATCAGCGCGTCGGCCCCCTCGGCGAACTGTTCCAGGGCGACCGGATCGTCGAGCGAGCCCGGCACCCAGGTCAGGCCGGGCTTGTCCGCCATTGGCCGCCTCGTCAGCGCCCTGACCTCGTAGCCATCGGGTTCGAGCGCGGCGAGCAGGCGCGAGCCGACGAAACCGGTCCCGCCGGTCACCGCGACTCTCAAAGCGGCGACCATTCGATCGGCTCGGCCTCGCCCTGGTCCTCGACCTTCTCGCCGCCGGCCCGCTCAGCGAGCGTATCGAGCAATGGTTCGACCCCCTGGGTGGTGGCGGCGGAGACGATATACGGCTCGGTTCCCGCCGCCTTGGCCAGCTTTTTGGCGCGCTTCGCCAGCTCCTTGGCTTCGACCAGGTCGGACCGGCTCAGCGCCAGCACTTCCGGCTTGTCCTCCAGGCCCGCGCCATAGGCGGCGAGCTCGCCGCGCACGATTTGCCACGCCGCCACCGGGTCGTCGCCGGCGGCGTCGACCAGATGCAGCAGCACGCGGGTGCGCTCGACATGACCGAGAAAGCGGTCGCCGACGCCGGCGCCTTCGGCCGCGCCCTCGATCAGGCCGGGGATGTCGGCGAGCACGAACTCGCGGCCTTTGTGGCGGACCACGCCAAGCTGCGGGCGCAGTGTCGTGAAGGGATAGGCACCGACCTTGGCGATGGCGTTGGTGGTGGCGTTGAGGAACGTCGACTTGCCGGCATTGGGCAAGCCGATCAAGCCGACGTCGGCGAGCAGCTTGAGGCGCAGCCAGACCCACATCTCCTCGCCGGGCCAGCCCATGCCATGCTGGCGCGGAGCCCGGTTGGTCGAGCTTTTATAGCTGGCGTTGCCGCGCCCGCCGTCGCCGCCCTTGGCGAGGACGACGCGTTGGCCCTCCTCGGTCAGATCGGCGATCAGGCTGCGCGCGTCATCGTCGGCGAGGACCTGGGTCCCGACCGGCACCCTGACGACCAGGTCCTTGCCGCCGGCGCCGGTCCGGTTGGACCCGGCGCCGCCCTTGCCGCGCGGCGCCCGGAAATGCTGGGTGTAGCGGAAGTCGATCAAGGTATTGAGGCCGGGGACCGCCTCGAAGACGACATCGCCGCCCTTGCCGCCGGCGCCGCCGTCCGGCCCGCCATATTCGATGAACTTCTCGCGCCGGAAGCTGACCGCGCCGGGGCCGCCCGCGCCAGAGTGGATGAAGATCTTGGCCTGATCGAGGAAATGCATGGGGCGCGATGTAGGGGAGGCGCGCCGGCAACGCTACTCCAGCGGGCGGGTGGAGGCGATCAGGTGGTGGCGGGCGACCTTGCGGGCAGTATCGCGCGGCAGGCCCAGCGAATCGGCCATCAGGCCGCCGAGCAGCGAATCGCCCAAGGCCGCGATCACCAGCCACAACGTCGTTTCGTGGACCGGCCGGTCGCCATGGCCCTCGCCAAGCTCGTCGACGAGCTTGTGGATCGCATCGAGCACCGGCCGCAGCGCGTCCTTGTCGCCCATCAGGATCAGCCAGGCGGCCAGCGCCCCGGCGCCCTCGCGGCCGAACGCATCGAAGGTCTTGTCGACAATCTCCCGCGGGTCGGTCTCGCCATGCCGGGCGCGGACGACGGCCTCGGCGATCCCGGCGGTCACCGATTCGCTGATCGACCGGGCCAGCTCGGACTGCAGGCCGGCGGCGGAGCCGAAATGATGGAGGACATTGGCATGGGTGCGGCCAATGCGGTCGGCGACCGCCTTCAGCGTCACCGCCTGTGGCCCGGCTTCGAGCAATAGCTCGCGCGCGGCGGCAATGGCCGCGGCGCGGCTTTCATTGGGGGTCAGGCGACGGCGCGGAGCGTTCATGACTAATTGACATTTATGTTAATAGAAACCATGGAATTGTGTGCCTGATTGGAGGAAGCCCGTGACTGCTGCAAGCGCGACCGCCCGTTCGGTGACCCCGCCCGACCTGACGATCACGCCGCGCGACCGCAGGTTCGTGCGCGATCGGCGGCCGGGGCGCTGGTGGAACGGCGGCGATCCGGTGGCGACCGCGCTCTACAACGCTTTGTCAGCGACCTTCCCGGAAGGCGAGGCCTTCTTCGTCGAGAGCGTGCGCCGCTACCGCGACGGTGCCCCGCCCAGGCTGGCCCGGGAAATCCAGGCCTTCACCACCCAGGAGGCGATCCACAGCCGCGAGCATGCGGCCTTCAACAAGGCGGCGAGCGAGGCTGGCTACGACCTCGTCCCGCTCGAAAAGCGGGTCCACTGGCGATTGGGGCTGGTCAAGGAGCGGCCGCCGATCGCCTCGCTGGCCGCGACCATGGCGCTTGAGCACTTCACCGCCATCCTTGCCCATGAGCTGCTCGGGAACCCGCGTCATCTCGGGCGCGCCGAGCCGGAATCGGCGGCGTTGTGGAAATGGCATGCCGCCGAGGAGATCGAGCATAAGGGCGTCGCTTACGACACCTGGCTGTTCGCCACCCGCGACTGGCCGGCCACCAGGCGCTGGAAGGTCAAGGCCAAGGTGATGCTGCTCGTTACCCGCAACTTCATCGTCGACCGCACCTTGGGCTCGCTCGAATTGCTCCGCCAGGACGGCATCACCGGCCCCAGGGCCTGGGCGCGCCTGCTGTGGTTTATGTGGGTGCGACCCGGCATGATGCGGGCGATCTTCAGCGCCTGGGCGAAATATTTCCTGCCCAATTTCCATCCCTGGAACGAGGACGACCGGCACCTCATCGCCGGCTTCGAACTTTCGGGCGACTACGGGCAGGCGCCGGCGAAAGCGGTGCGGGGCGCGAAGGCGGGCTAGGCCGCCAGCGCCGCCGCTGCCGCGTCACGTTCGGCCAGCCGCAGCGTCATGAATCGCGCCGGGGTTTCCTCGCCGCGGGCACAGCTCAGCCGCGGGGCGATGACGCCGGTCGACTGGAAGCCGAGCTTCTCGAGCACCCGGCCCGAAGCCGGATTGTCGAGGAAGTGCGAGGCCTCGAGCCGCGCCAGGCCGAGCGCGCGGGCGATGGCGACCAGCGCCAAACCGGCTTCGGTGGCGATGCCGCGGCCCCAATGAGGGCGGGCGATCCAATAGCCCAGTTCGACATTGCCGGACGGCCTGCGGCCGAGCCCGCAGGCGCCGACCAGCAGCGGTTCGCCGTCGGTCCGCTCGAAAATCAGCAGCGAGGGCAGGATCGGGTCGCGCGGCGCGGCGAGGAACGCCTCGGCGTCGCGCAAGGCGAAGGGCCAGGGCGCGCTCGCCAGGTTGCGGACGATGGCCGCGTCGGCGATCGTCCGGGCCAGCGCCGGGGCATCCTCCGCCCAGCCAGGGCGCAGCAGCAGTCTGTCGGTCCGTGCGAACACCGGTCTTCTCCTTCCCGACGCCGGCCGTTAGCCGCCCGGCGTGACAGTTTCGGGAGAAGAAAAAGAAAGGGAGAGGAGGGGCTGCCCTCTTCTCCCTTTTTGGATTCCGCTTGTCTGGTGATCCTTGGGCTGCCCCTCGCGGGAGCGGCCCTTTAGCGACCGGTCCCTATTTTGCTTGCGCCTCTGCCGGCATCTCAATGTGGACGTATTTGCGTCCGAGCTTGCCGTCGCGGAACGCGACTCGGCCGTCACACAGTGCAAACAAGGTATGGTCCTTGCCCAGGCCGACGTTGTCGCCCGGATACCACTTGGTGCCGCGCTGGCGGACGAGGATGTTGCCGGCGCGCACGGTCTCGCTGCCGAACTTCTTGACGCCGAGGCGCTTCGATTCCGAATCGCGCCCGTTGCGCGAGGAGCCGCCTGCTTTCTTATGTGCCATCGTTATTTCTTCTTCTTGGGAACGGCCGCCGGAGCAGCTTTCTTGGCCGCCGCCTTAGCAGGTGCAGCATCCTTTGTCGACGCCTTGGCGGCCGGCTTGGCCTTGGCCGGTGCCGGAGCCTTCTTATCGGCCTTGGGCTTGGCGGCCTTGGCTTCCTTCGCAGGTGCGGCAGGCTTTTCGGCCTTCGGCTCGGCTTTCGGCGCGGCTTCCTTCTTCACCGCGCCCTTGCCGCCGATCGAGACGATGCGGAGGATGGTGTGCTGCTGGCGGTGGCCGGCCTTGCGCCGGTAATTGTGGCGGCGGCGCTTCTTGAAGACCGTGACCTTGTCGCCCTTGGCCTGGGCGATGATCTCGGCGGCGACGGTCAAGCCCGAAGTCGACTTCAGGTCGCTGCCTTCGCCGGCCAGCAGGACGTCGGTCAGGTCAATGCTGTCGCCGGCATTGCCGGCCAGCTTCTCGACGACGATCTTGTCCCCGGGGGCGACGCGATATTGCTTGCCGCCCGTGCGCACGATTGCGAACATTGCTTTTATCCCAACAAATCCGTGACC
>JAKFFL010000202.1:0-5662 GCA_036675225.1 Sphingomonas sp.
GCCGTCCTTGACGACATATTTGGTTTCGCAGGCTGGGCAGGTGAGGATCATCGCGGGCTTGTCGGCTTTCCCCGGTCGCTGGTCGTTCCGGTAAACAGCATGCGGCCGGCATTGGCAAGGCGGGCCAGCCTGTGCGAGGAATGGCGTCATGGCCGAGGGCGGCCGGGCAAGGGGTTGGGCAAGCTGGCGACGATCGTCGAATTCGACCGGGTGGGCCTTCGCTACGGGACCGGCGCGGAAGTGCTGCGCGACCTCGACTTTCGGCTTGCCGCCGGCGGCTTCTATCTGCTGACCGGCCCGTCGGGGGCGGGCAAGACCTCGCTGCTCAAGCTGCTGTACCTCGCGCAGCGGCCGACGCGCGGGCGCATCAGCCTGTTCGGGGAGGAATTGAGCGAGGCCCCGCGCGACGCCTTGCCGCACTATCGGCGGCGTATCGGCGTCGTCTTCCAGGATTTCCGGCTGATCGGCCATTTGTCGGCGTTCGACAATGTCGCGCTGCCGCTGCGCATCGCCGGCCGGGACGAGGCCGAGGTCGAAAGCTCGGTGCGCGAGATGCTCGCCTGGGTCGGCCTAGCCGACCGGGCGAGTGCCCGGCCGCCGACCCTGTCGGGCGGTGAGCAGCAAAGGGTCGCCATCGCCCGTGCCGTCATCGCCCGACCCGAGCTGCTGGTCGCGGACGAGCCGACCGGCAACGTCGATGCCGAAATGGCGCAGCGCATCCTGCATTTGCTGACCGCGCTCAACCGGCTAGGGACGACCATCATCCTCGCCACCCACGATGTCTCACTGATCACCGCCACCCCGGGCGCGCAGATGATCCGGCTCGATCATGGGGCGATGGTCGATCCGACCGGAATGCTGCGCAATCCGCCGCTGCGGTCCGACAGGGCCAGCCCCAATGCTTGACCTGATCGCCGTTCCGCCGGCCGAGCGCCGGCTGCTGCCGGGCGGGCGGCTGCAGGGCCCGACGCCCTATGTCATCGCCATCATGATGTTCGTCATGGTCATTATCGCCGCCGCCGGCCTCGCCCTCGCCAATGCCGCCGGGCTGGTCGCGCAAGGCGTCGAAGACCGTTATTCGGTGCAGATCGCCGACGGCGCGGCCAAGGCCCCGAATGCCCTGCGCGCGATCGAGGGAGCGCCGGGCGTGGCCGCGGTCCGTCCGGTTCCCGAGCGCGAGATGCGCGAGACGCTGGAGCGCTGGCTGGGGCCGGCGGCGGCCGGATCGGATTTGCCGCTGCCCGCGCTGATCGACGTCGATTTGCATCCCGGCGCTTCGCCGCGGGCGGTCGCGGCGCGCGTCGAACAGGCGGTGCCGGGCGCCCGCTTCGTCGCCCATAGCGCGACGCTGGCGCCGATGCTGCGCGCCATCCGGGCCCTGACCTGGCTGGCCTTTGCCTTGGTCCTGCTGGTCGGCATGGCGACGGCGGCGGCGGTGGTGCTGGCCGCGCGCGGCGCGCTCGACACCAACAAGCCAACCATCGACGTCATGCACGGCATCGGCGCCACCGATGCGCAGGTTGCGCGGCTGTTCCAGCGCCGGATCGCGCTGGATTCCCTTGCCGGCGGCCTCGCCGGGACCGCGGCCGCCGGCATTGTCCTGTTGATTGTCGCCGGCGGACGCGCCGTCTGGGTCGAGGATTTCGCCGGCGGACCGCTGCTTCGCCTTGGCGACCTGCTGGCCCTGGCCGCTTTGCCCCTGATCGGCACTTTGGCGGCGACTTTGGTTGCGCGCCAGGCGGTGCTTCGCGCATTGCGGGCATCGCTATGATCCTGCGTTTCGGCTCGCTGCTACTCATTCTCTACGGGCTTGGCTTCGCCTTGTTCGGGGTGACCTTGGGCGGCCCGGCGCCGGCGGCCGCGGTCAGGACCGACGGCATCGTCGTCATCACCGGCGGTCCCGGCCGCTTCGAACATGGCATGGATGTGCTGGCACAGGGCAAGGGCAAAAGGCTGCTGGTCGCCGGCGCCGACCCGTCGGTGACCAAGGCCGATCTCGTCCGCCGCCTCGGCGGCCGCGAGCGGCTGATGCAATGCTGCGTCGATCTGGGCTCTGAATCGGTCGACACACGATCGAACGCGGAGGAGACCAAGCGCTGGCTCGAGCGCCGGCGGTTCCGCTCGCTGCGGTTGATCACCAGCGACTGGCACATGCGCCGTGCCCGCTATGAGTTTCGGCGTGAGCTCGGCCAGAATTTCGAAATTATCCCCGATGCGGTCCGCGGCGAGCCGGGGTTCATGACGCTGTTCGGCGAGTATAACAAATATCTGCTGCGCCGGGTCGCTGTCTGGCTCGACATCTGATGGCGCTCATTCGTTCGCTCTTGTTCAATCTGCTCTTTTATCCAGGGACCCTGGTCTATGTCCTGGCGGTGATCCTCGTCTCGCCGTTCGGCGACCGGCCGGTGCAGGCAACCGTCATTGCCTGGTCGGATTTTCATCACTGGCTGGTCAGGCACGTGCTTGGCATCCACATGACGATCGAGGGCCGGGTCCCCGACGGCGCCGTCCTGATCGCCTTCAAGCATGAAGCGATGGTCGAAACGATCGAGGCGTTGCGCTTCGCGGAAAAGCCGGTGGTGGTGATGAAGCGGGAGTTGACGGAAATCCCGCTCTTTGGCTGGGTGACTTTGCGCTACGGGGCCATCGGCGTCGACCGCGAGGCCGGCGCCAAATCGCTGCGAACGATGCTGGCCGAAGGCCGCAAGGCGATCGCGCGAGGGCGGCCGGTGGCGATCTTCCCTGAAGGGACGCGGGTGGCGCATGGCCGGCAACCGCCCCTGCGCCCCGGCTTCGCCGGTCTCTATCGCGCACTTGGTCTGCCGGTCGTGCCGGTCGCGCACGACAGCGGCAAAATATGGGGCCGGGGCCTGGTCAAGCGGTCGGGGACGATCCATTTCCGGGTCGGCGAAATCATTCCGGCGGGGTTGAAGCGCGACGAGATTGAGGCCCGGGTCCACGCTGCCATCAACGCCCTGAACTAGCTCCGCAGCCGCGCTCCGAGCTTCTCGGCGGCGGCGACGACCTTCTTCGAAATATCGGCGATCTCGACCTCGGTGAAGCTGTGCTCGCCGGGCTGGAGCACAACCTCGATCGCCAGGCTCGGCTCGCCGCCCTCGGGTTGATACAAATCGAAAGGGCGCGCGCCGGTGATCGCCGTCTTGTCGGCGCCGCGAATGGCCCGAACCAAATCGCCAGCCGCCAGGCCGTCGGGCATAAGGAAGGCGAAGTCGCGGGTCACCGACTGCAGCGCCGGCGGCGTGAAGGCCGGCCGGGCGTGGCCACTCGCACGCGGTTCCGGAATGGCGTCGAGGTAGAGCTCGGCGGCGACGGTGCCGGCCGCCATCCCGCGCGCGATCGCCGGGTGCAGCTCGCCGAAGACGGCAAGCACGACCTTGGGCCCAAGGCCAAGCCGCGCCGACCGGCCAGGGTGCCAGATCGGGCCGGCGTCCATGAATAATTGCAAATTGGCGACCGGCGCGCCGGCCGCCTCGAGCAGCGCCAGCGCCTCGGCCTTGGCGTCGAGGGCGGAGAAGTCTTGCGGCTTGCCCGTCCGCCAGCCGCGCGGTGTCTTTTCGCCCGTCAGCAGCAGCGCCGCCGTCCGCCGCTCGCCTTCGGCCAGATAGCGGCGGCCGACCTCGAACAAGCGGACGCTGGCGGCGCCGCGGTCGATGTTGCGGCGCGCGGCGGCAATCAGGCCCGGCAGCAGCGATGGCCGCATGTGGCTCATCTCGGCGCTGATCGGGTTGGCCAACACGTCGGCGGCGCCGCCGAACTGGTTGGCTTCCTCCTCGGCGATGAAGCTCCAGGTCACCGCCTCGTCGAGGCCGCGGGCGGCGGCCATGCGCCTTAGCCGGCGCTCGGCGATCTGGGCGCGAGTCGCGGTCGGGCGGGCGACGCCCCAAGAATCTTCGGCGCCGCGCGGCAGCGGGGTGGCGGGGATGAGGTCATAGCCAGCGATGCGCGCTACCTCCTCGACCAGATCGGCGGGTCCGTTGACATCGCGCCGCCAGCTGGGGACCTGCGCCAGACCCTGCTCGACGGTGAAGCCGAGGCTTTCGAGAATTGAACACTGGCGGTCGGCGGGGACGTCGAGCCCGCCAAGCGACAAGGTGCGGGCCGGGTCGAATGGAACGGTCCTTTCCTCGACCGGCGGCTGGCCGGCGCGGATCACGCGGCTCGCCTCGCCACCGCAAATGTCGAGGATCAGGCCGGTCAGGATCGCCAGCCCTTCGTCGAGGAAGGCCGGGTCGACGCCGCGCTCGAAACGAGTCCGCGCGTCGCTGGTCAGCTGCAGCGCCTGGCCGGTGCGGGCGATGCGCTCGGGGTCGAAGTACGCGACTTCGAGAAGCGTGTCGGTGGTCGTCGCGGCGACGCCGCTATGCTCGCCGCCCATGATCCCGCCGATGTCGTGGACCTGGATGTCGTCGGCGATCACCGTCATCGACGGATCGAGCCGATATACCTTCTCATTGAGGGCCATGACCGTCTCGCCGTCGCGGGCGCGGCGGGCGATGACTGCGCCCCTGAGCTCGGCAAGATCATAGGCGTGGCTCGGCCGGCCGAGGTCGAGCATGACGTAATTGGTGATATCGACCAGCGCGGAGATCGGCCGCTGGCCGGCGCTTTTGAGGCGCTGTTGCAGCCAGTCCGGCGACGTGCCGTTGGAAAGGCCGCGGACGACTCGGCCGAAGAAGGCGGGGCAGCCTTCCTCGTCCTCGATGCGGATGTCGACCGGACAGTCGAAGCCACCTTCGATCAGCGGCACCTTGAGCGGCTTGAGCGTTCCCAGCCCGGCGGCGGCAAGGTCGCGGGCAATGCCGCGCACACCCATGCAGTCCTGTCGGTTGGGGGTGATGGCGACGTCAAACACGACATCGTCGAGTTGCGCCCACTCCGCATAGGTCGCGCCGACCGGCGCGCCCTCCGGCAGCTCGATGATGCCGTCATGCTCCTCGCCCAGCTGCAATTCGCGCACCGAGCACATCATGCCGCGCGATTCGACGCCGCGGATGGTGGCGACTTTCAGCGTCAGGTCGCTGCCCGGCACATAGGCGCCGGGCGCGCCGAACACGCCGACCATGCCGGCGCGGGCGTTGGGGGCACCGCAGACGACCTGCACCGGGCCGTCACCGGCATCGACCGACAGCACCTGCAATTTGTCCGCTTGCGGATGGCGCTCGGCCGAGAGGACGCGGGCGATGCGGAACGGACCGAGCGCTTCGGCCGGATTGGTGATGCTCTCGACCTCCAGGCCGATGTTGGTCAGCCGCTCGGCGATCTCGTGCGGCAGGGCGTCGGTGTCGAGATGATCCTTCAGCCAGGAAAGGGAGAATTTCATGCGCCCACCCCCGCGCTCAGCGTCGGCACGTCGAGGAAGCTGAAGCCGTAATGCCTGAGCCAGCGCAGATCGCCGTCGAAGAAGGCGCGCAGATCATCCATGCCATATTTGAGCATCGCCAGCCGGTCGACGCCGGTGCCAAAGGCGAAGCCCTGCCATTCGTCCGGGTCGAGCCCGCAATTGGCGATCACCCGCGGATGGACCATGCCGCTGCCCAACACTTCCATCCAGCCCTCGTCGCCGCCGACGACACGGCGGCCCTTGTCCATGGACCAGCCGATGTCGACCTCGGCCGAGGGTTCGGTGAAGGGGAAATAGGAC
>JAKFFL010000160.1:0-5566 GCA_036675225.1 Sphingomonas sp.
CGATGATCGACGCCGAATTGCCGAAATGGCTCGCCGACTATCTCTCCGGCTTCACGCCGAAGGTGATCAGCGCCCTCACCTCCGGCCTCGGCCCCGCCGGCCTCGACCAGCCGACGATTCTCGCGTCCTGGGAAGGCGTTGGCCAGAAGGGCGCGAGCATGAACGGCGGCACGCTGAAGGGCCTGATCCTGATGCGCTTCGAAGGCCAGCAGGCGGTGAGCGAGCTGCCGGCGCTTAAGGACATGGCGCGGTGGTTCGTCGCCCATGAAGCCGCCCATTTCTGGCTCGGCCAGGCGGTCACTTACGGCACGCCGCGCGACAGCTGGATCATGGAAGGCGGAGCCGACCTTTTGGCCATCCGCACCATCGCCGGCCTCGACCCGTCCTACGACGGCCGGCCGTTGCTCAACGAGGCGCTGCGCGACTGCGCGCGGCTGGCGGCGAAGCCGGTCGCCTCGGCGCTGGAGCGCAACGAGCACCGCGCTTATTATGCCTGCGGCGCCATCTTCGCGCTGGTCGCCGAGAAAGTGAACGGCAATAATTTCTTCGGCTTCACCCGCGAGCTGATGGCCGCCAACCAGGATGACAGGACCATCAACAGCGCCGACTGGATCGCGGCGCTGGTGCGCGTCAGCGGCAGGCCGGCACTGGGCAAAACCATCGCCACCTTCCTCGACCAGGGCTCGAAAAATCCGGCGGCCGGTCTCGCCGCCTTGCTCAGCGAGGCGGAGATACCCTTCACCCTCGATGCCGGCGGCGTACCGCAGCTGTGAGGCCGGTGTTTGAAATGCGCTTCACCGCGGCGCCCGAGCACATCGACGAACTCGGCCACGTCAACAATGCTGTCTGGGTGCAGTGGATGGAGCTGGTCGCGGTCGCCCACTGGCGGGCCGTCGCCGACCCCGCCCACCAGGACGATTATGTCTGGGTCGTCGTCCGACACGAGATCGATTATCTGCGCGCCGCGTTGGCGGGCGAAGCGATTTTGGCGCGCAGCTGGGCCGGCGACCCAAAGGGCGCCCGCTTCGACCGGCATATTGAGTTCGTCGGCGAGGACGGCAAGACCCGCGTCCGATCACGCACCGACTGGGCGATCATCGACAAGGCGAGCGGTCGCCCGATCCGCATCCCGGCCGAGGTGGCGCGGCCGTTCCTTGACGGCTGAAACGGCCAAGCGCAGCATGGCCCCATGACGCGGCCCGTGCTCCACGATTATTTCCGGTCCTCGGCCGCCTATCGCGTGCGCATCGCGCTCAACCTGAAGGGCGTGGATTACGACCGTCGTGCCGTGAACCTGGCGGAAGGCGACCAGAAAGAGGCGCCGTATCGGGCGCTCAACCCGCAGGGGCTGGTGCCGATGCTCGAGATGGACGATTTGCGCCTGACCCAGAGCTTGGCCATCATGGTCTATCTCGACCAGAAATATCCCGAGCCGGCGCTGATGCCGCGCCACCCTGCCGACGGCGCGCATGTGCGGGCGATGGCGCTGGCGATTGCCTGCGACATCCACCCGCTCAACAATTTGCGCGTGCTCAAATATCTAAAAGGGGAGATGAAGCAGGAGCAGGCGGCGATCGACCGCTGGTATGCGCATTGGGTCACCGAAGGGCTGGACGCCCTGGAGGCGATGGCGAGCTCACGCGCCGGCGCCTTCCTGTTCGGCGACACGCCGACCCTGGCCGACGTCTGCCTGGTGCCGCAGCTGTACAACGCGCGCCGCTTCTCGGTGCCGCTCGACCCTTACCCGACCCTGCGCCGCGCCGATGAATCGGCCAGCGCCTTGCCTGCATTCGCCGCCGCCCATCCCGACCGGGTCGCGCAAGAGGAGACCGCCACGTGAACAGAGTGGACGCCATCAATCGCGGAATCGCCGATATCAAGCCGTTGGAGGCAGTCGAGATCCCGTCGCTCAAAGGCAAGGTCAGCGATGAGGAATGGGCGATCCGGGTCGACCTTGCCGCCGCCTATCGCCTCATCGCGCATTACGGCTGGGACGATCTGATCTTCACCCATTTGTCGGCGCGCATTCCGGGGCCCGAGCATTATTTCCTGCTCAATCCGTATAATTTGATGTTCGAGGAGGTGACCGCCTCCTCGCTGGTCAAGGTCGACATGGACGGCAACCCGGTCGAGTCGACGCCGTTCATCACCAACCCGGCCGGCTTCACCATCCATTCGGCGGTGCACATGGCGCGGCCGGACGCGCTGGCGGTGATGCATTTGCACACGCCGCACGGCCAGGCGGTTGCGGCGCATTCCGAAGGCCTGCTGCCGCTGACCCAGACGGCGATGCTGGTCCGCCAGGATTTGGCGTTCCACGATTATGAAGGGGTCGCGGTCGATCTCGACGAGCGCGAGCGGCTGGTCGAGCATCTGGGCGACAAGAACCTGATGCTCTTACGCAACCACGGCACGCTGGCGGTCGGCCCGAGCGTCGGCGAGGCGTTCGTCCGCCTCTATTTCCTCGAGCGCGCCTGCCAGGCCCAGATCATGGCCTTATCGGCCGGCGAGGCGGTCAACAACCCGCCGCAGGGCGCCCCCGAAGTCGCCGCGCAGCAAGGGGCGGTCGGGGTCACCATCGCCGCCAAGTTGCTCGCCTGGCCGGCGTTGCTGCGGAAGGCCTACCGGCTAGACCCGGCATTCGCGAGCTGAAGGCGGCGCATGAAGGTGGCCGAGCGCGCTGCGCTGACCAGCAGCCTCGACGAGCTGATCGGCCATGCCGATTGGTTCGCCGACCCGGCCCGCCCGGAAAGCGGCGGAACGGCGCCGCCGATCATCCTCATCGATGATTTCTATCCCGACCCCGGGGCAATCCGGCGGCAGGCGCTGGGCATGCACTACGTGCAGTACATCCCGCCCGACGCCGGCATTGTCGGCGCCGAGATCGCCGAGCGCAACGCCCACCGGCAAGGCCGGTGGATGACCACTGCCTTCGTCACTTATCACGGCCAGGGAGCGGAAAATCCGTACTACGGCGAGCGCTACAATCCCGCCTGGCTGCGCGAAAAGCTCGAACGACGAGTCGGGGAACGCATCGCCGACAAATCTTGGGACAGCGGCGGGGATTATTGGAACGGCGCCTTTCACCTGGTGGAAGGCGGGTTCCGGAAGGGCGAAGGCGTCATCCACCATCATTTCAAGCCCGGCGATTTGGCAGGACGCGGCTGGAGCGGCGTCGTTTATTTGTCGCCCGATGCGCCCGACAGTAGCGGCACCAGCTTCTGGCGGCATCGTCGAGCCGGCCTCTGCGTCGCGCCATTCGCCGCCAAGTTCAGCAGCGACCCGGCGGAATTCGAGTTGGCGCTGCTGGTCGAAAACCGGTTCAACCGCGCTGTGCTGTTTCGCGAGAACATCTGGCATCGGGTCGAGCACGGCTTTGGCGAGGGCAAGGATGCGCGCCTGACGCAGACCTTGTTCTTCGAAATGGACGACGCGAATCGAATGGCTGATTGATTTTCGGGACGCGACCGTCCCCCGGACGGTCGGTCACGATCATCTTGCTTTCAACGCTGCCCCGCAGCGTTGAGACAAGGATCGATTTCGCGTCAACTGTCCCCCCGGACGATTGGCGAAATCAATGGTCGGGGAGAGAGGATTCGAACCTCCGGCCCCTGCCTCCCGAAGACAGTGCTCTACCAGGCTGAGCTACTCCCCGACCGGAACCCGCGCGCGCCGCACGCGGGAGCCAAGGCGCGGGCTTCCTAGCGGGGGGTTAGGCCCAGCGCAAGCAAGCTGATCCTCCCTGTCGCGCAGCGAAGGGGAGGTGGCAGGCCGCAGGCCTGACGGAGGGGCCCCTCCACCGCCTTCGGCGGTCCCCCTCCCCACCGGCTTTGCCGGCAGGGAGGAACTAACGCCCCAGCACCTTCAGCCAATCCTCGGGGCGGACGAATTTTTCGCGCGGGGAGCCGGGGCGGGCCTGGGCTTCCTCGGCCTGCTCGATCGCCCGCCAGTCGGCGAAGCTGGTCGCCTCGATGCCGCGCTCGGTGAGCACGGCGTCGAGGCCCTCCCCGCCCCGCCGCCCGCCGCCGGCATCGGCCGGGATCGCCGCGGCGATCTGCTCGGCGACCTCCTGGCCGTCGGGTCGATTGGTGCCGATGGTGCCGGTCGGCCCGCGCCGCGCCCAGCCGACGCAATAGAGCTGGTCGCTGATCTGGCCGTGGTCGTTCAAGAAGTGGCCGTGCTTGTCGTCATAGGGCACGCCGGGCATCGGCGGGGTCGAATAACCGATGGCGGAAATGATGAGGCCGGCGGGCACCGCATAGGTCTCGCCGGTGCCGGCGGCGCGGCCCTGTTCGTCGAGGCGGGTTCGCTCGACGATGATGCGTTCGGCCTTGCCGTCGCCCTCGATGGCGACCGGCCTGGCGAAGAAGTCGAAGACCATGCGCCTGGGCTTGGCCGGGTCGGGCGCGGTGGCGGCGAACTCGCGCAGGATGGTGATCGACTTGCGGTGGCCGGGCTCGAGCGCGTCATCGGCTTCCAGCGGCGGGAAATCGGCGGCGTCGACGACTGGGCTGGCGGCATCGAGATGGCCGAGCTCGCCCAGCTCCTTGGGGGTCATGGCGATCTGGTGCGGGCCGCGCCGGCCGAGGATGGTGATGGTGCGAATGGCCGAGCGGTCGAGCGCGGCGAGCGCATGGCCGACAATGTCCGAGCCGGTGAACTCGGCCTGCGTCTTGGCGAGGATGCGGGCGCAGTCGAGTGCGACATTGCCGTTGCCGATGACGGCGGCGTGGCTGCCCGCCAGCGGCGGATCGAGGCCGGCGAAATCCGGGTGGCCATTGTACCAGCCGACGAACTCGGCCGAGCCGACCACGCCGGGCAGATCCTCGCCGGGAATGCCGAGCTTGCGGTCGTGTGGCGCGCCGGTGGCGAGGACGACCGCGTCATAGAGTTTGGCGAGATCGTCGATGGCGATATCGGCACCGACCGAGACATTGCCGACGAAGCGGACGCTGTCCGTCTCGGCGACCTTGTCGTAGCGCTTGGCGACCGCCTTCAGCGACTGATGGTCGGGGGCGACCCCGAAGCGGATCAGGCCGTAAGGCACCGCATAGCGGTCGATGATGTCGATCCGGGCCTGGTCGCCATAGGCCTTGGCCAGGGCCTCGGCGGTGTAGAAGCCGGCCGGCCCGGACCCGACGATCGCGAAATGCCGCATCAGCCGCGATGGTCCTCTAGCAGCTCGGGTCCCTTGGCCTTGAGCATCGCCTCGACCGGGTCTGCGAACATCGCCAGCATGCCAGACAGCTCGACATGGACCCGGGCCTGCGAATCCTCGACCGTGATCGAGGCGTCGACGGTCTGGCCGAGTGCGCTGATGCCGAGGTCGAGGCGATCGCCGACCCAGTTGGAGGTGACCGCGGCGCCGCCCGGGATGTGGCTTTGCAGCGAACCCATATTGGCGGCGATACGGCGCTTGGCCTCCTCGCGGCCGAGCTTGTGCGGGACGGAGACGTCGATCGGTTGGGCCATGGCGAAGAGGTGCGTCACGCAACGCGGTTTTGCAAGCCGGCGGGGGCTGGTAGGGTCCGATGGATGCGCGCACTGGCCGCCTTGATCCTGTCCT
>JAKFFL010000088.1:0-5364 GCA_036675225.1 Sphingomonas sp.
ACCAAACAAAACTGGACGACGATCACCTGCCATTTAGACATTCCGGACGGCCTTGAGCCGCCGAAGGGCGTCCGGGCTTATAACGTGCCCTGCCTGACGGAGCTTGGAACCACCACCGACACCCGCATGTCCGCCAGTCCCGGCGGCCGGGCCGTCGGTACCTGCCGCCTGCGCAACGTCGAATAAGCGCGGCTAGGCCGACATTCGATGATGTCCCGCCCAAACAGGCGAACCTGGTCCCGCCCGCACCTACCGGCGGCGGGCGCGCTGATCCTCGCCGCATGGTCCGGAGCGGCGATGGCCGCCGAGGCCGGCATCGTTGCCGACAAGCCACCCGCCGCCGGCGCCAGCCTGGAATTGATCGGCGGCAGCCGGCTCGGCTGCGGTCAGGGCACGCCCCTGTGGACCGTGGCCGGGGGCGGCGGCCAATGCGCCTTCGACACCGCCACGCGCGGCGCCAGCATGACTGCTCGCCATGACCTCGGCTCTGGCTCGGTCGAGGCCTATGCGACGATGGCGCGGACGACGACCGGGGCATTCACGCCCGACCGGCTGCTGGCCGCGCCGGAGCAAAGGGCGACCGAAGCCACCGACTTTGTCATGCTGGGCGTCAAGGCAGCCGCCCTGGACAACCGGCTGAAGCTGACCGCCGAATTCGCCCGCACCGAGCATGTCGTCGACGCGCTGATCGAGCGCGACTGGGCGCTGGCCGACCGGACCAGCGATGGCGGCACCTCGGCCTTGCTGAAGCTCGAGGCGGTGCTTGCCGACCGGCCCGGCCTGAAATGGACCTTGGCCGGGGAATATCGCACGGTCAGCGACCATTATGCCGCCGGTGCAGCGCCCGAGCTGGTCCGTTATTTCGCCATGCCCGGCACCCGCCTGGCGCTGTCGTCGCGGGGGCGGATTGGCGATCTGGCGCTGTCCGCCGGCATCGAGCGGATCGATAGTCCGTTCGGCGTGTCGGCGTCGCGCAAGGCGACGGCCGATTTCCAGGGCTTGTCGCTGACCCTGCGCTCGCGCGCCTCCAGCAGCCGGCCGATCGAGGGTATCAGCCTGCTCGACAGCACCACCCGCCGCCGCGAAGCCTATCTCGACCTGGATCCAAGGGCGCTGGCCGGCTGGCTGTTCCCGGCGCTGGTCGATTTGCCCGCTCTGGTCCCGGCCAGTGTCGGCATCAGCATCCGTTCCGGCGAAACCGAGAATCGTGACGGCGAGTCCGTCCGGCGCTACGGCCGCGCCAGTTTCGGCGTCGACGGCAGCTGGGAGACGCCGATCGGCGAAACCAGCGTCAGCTTCTGGCGCGATCGGCGTATCGGACAGACGGACGGCGCGCGGTCGAGCGCCAGCGACAGCCTGCAGCTGGCCCATTCGGTTCGCCACGGCCATTGGCGATTCGGCCTCGACGCAACCTTGACGCGCAGCCGCGGCGACGGCGCCAATGGTTTTGCCGAGCGCGGCCTGTCGTTCGGCCAGTCGGTGGCTTATTCGGCCCCCAACGGCCCCGAATTGCGCCTCCAGCTGGGCCAGGACCGCGGCACCATGCGCATGGCCGACGACAGCTTCGCCTCGTCCGACCGCGCCTCGAGCATCACCGCCAGCCTCGATCTGTCGCGCTATCTGCAGGCGCGCTTCGAGCGGCCCGACCTCCGGCTGACGCTCGACTATCGCAAGGCGCTGGAGCGCAGCGATATGGAGATGAGCCTCTATGACGAGCTCGTCGAGCGCTGGGTCGACGGCTACCGCCGCGAAGGCCTGCTCGTTTCGTTCGGTATGAACCTCTAGGCTCAATACTCCCGAAACGCCCCTTCCCGGCCATTTCGGACTGTCCCTTTCCCCATGCGACTGGTCGTTGCACCCGCGCAGTCCTGGCAACGCCGGCCCGACCGGTTCGTTTTAGCCGCCAATTCCCCAGAAAATCGCAGGAGAGAAGCGATGAAACGCAATGTGATGTTTTGCGCCCTGGCGAGCGCGGCCCTGGCCGCCACGGTCCCGGCGCTTGCCAAGCCGGGCGGCGGTGGCGGTGGCCACGGCACGGCCGGCGCGACCGTCGGCGGCAATGCCGGCGCCGGAGTCGGCGTTGGCGTCGGCCGCGGCGGCCCGACCAACCTTGGCACCGATATCGGCGGCCAGATCGGCACCTCGATCGAAACCCGCGGCGGCGCGGCGGCGATGGGCGCCACCGGCCAGGGCTCGGCCAAGGCCAGCAGCCGGGCCGGGTTCGGCAGCGCCATCGACATGCGCGGCTCGACCGTCAGCAGCGGCAAGGCGAACAGCAAGACCGGGGTTGGCACGACCGGCCAGCTTGGTGGCCAGGCCAGTACCCAGGCCGGCGCCCAGCTGAGCGGTGTCATTGACGGCATGACCGTGGTCGATTCGGACGGCCTGACCATCGGCACCGTCACCGGCATCCATACGGTCGGCAACGGCAAGGTCCGCAGCGTCCAGGTGACCCTGACCGATGGCCAGATCATCACTCTGTCGCCCCGCAGCCTGACCGTCGATGGCGACGTGCTGGCGACCACCAGCCTGACCACCAACGTCAACAGCCAGGGCGCGGCGCACGCCAATATCAACGGCCTGGTCAACGCCAGCCCGAACAGCGCCTTGGCGAGCGCCGGCGTGACGACGCTGACCGGCCTCACCACCGGCCTGACCGTCGAAGGCAGCGGCGGCGCCGAACTCGGCACCGTGTCGCAGGTCTTCGTCAACAAGAGCGGCGCCGTGGTGGGCATCAGGCTTGCGCTCGAAGGCGGCGGCACCATCGTCATTCCGGCGACGACCCTGACCATGGACGGCACGACTGTCGTCACCACGTTCGATCCGAACGGCTAGCCGTCCAGCCGCGCAACGAAAAGGGCCCCGGCCAACCCGGCCGGGGCCCTTCTTTTTGTCCTCAGACCAGGATGACCCGGCGGATCATCCGCGTCCCCGGGTCGACCTGGTAGATGCGGCCGTCGGCGTAGCGGTACCAGTTGCGGTCGTCGTCGTAATAATCGTCGCGATAGGCGAACGGCACGTTGTAGGCGTCATAGCCCATCGGCAGCCGCTGCCCGACGCCAAAGTTCTGCCCGGTCACCAGCGCCACCAGTGCCGTCACCAGCTGGGTCGCCGGATCGACCTGGTAGATGCCGCCGCTGGCGAAGCGGTAATCATAATTGGGCTGGTCGTAATAGAGGTCGCCATAATAATTCGGCACACCATAATCATAGCCGGCGTAGCTCGGCCACGGCTGGCCGACCGCATAGCCGTTATAGACCGGATATTGGGCCTGGATCAGCCGCGTGCGCGGGTCGACACCATAAATGTAGCCGTCGTCGTAGCGGTACCACATGTCGTTGGTGTCATAGTAGCTGCTGCGATACTGATAGGGCACGTTATAGACGTCATAGCCCATTGGCAGCATCTGGCCGATGCCGAGGTTCTGCCCGGTCAGCAAGGCGACGATGCCGGCGATCAGCTGGGTCGTCGGGTCGACCCGGTAGATGGCGCTGTCGCCATAGCGGTAATAGCTGTTTGGCGTGTCGTAATAGAGGCTGCTGTAGCCAATCGGCACGTTGTAATAGCTGCTGGTGTAATAAGGCAGCGGCCGCCCGACGGAATAGGCCCCGCCAAGCAGCGGGAACAGCGACAAGACGACGTCGTTATCGCGCCTCAGCCGGTACAGGTAGTCGCCGTCGTAGCGATAGTAATAACGATCGTCATTGTCGAAGCTGGCGCGATAGCGCAGCGGCACATAATCGTCGTACCAATAGTTGCGATCGACCCGCTCGCCGACGCGGAAGAAGGTGGCGCGGTCGCGGCGGCCGTCATCATCCCGGAAGCGGGCCATGCGGCGGTCGCTCAATGTCTCGCGGCGCTCGGCCAGCGTCCGTGACCGGTCGGCGCGGCGCTCCCACTTCTGGTCGCGCCACTGGCGGTCGCTGCCGGCAAAGGCGCGGCGCTCGGACTGGAGTTGCTGGATGCGCTCGCGGCGGTTCGATTCCGCTTGGCTAACCGATCTGCGGTCCGAATCCCGCTGCTGGAAGCGCGAACGCTGGTCGGACCGTGCCTGCTCGACGCGTGACTGGCGGTCGGACTGGATCTGCTGCTGCCGCGACCGGCGATCCGACTGCGCCTGCTGGTTGCGCGAGCGGCGGTCGGATTGCGCCTGCTCGATGCGCGAGCGGCGGTCGGACTGCGCTTGCTGCGCCCGCTCGCGGCGCTCCGCGGCCTGCTGCGACCGCGCGCGGCGGTCGTTGTCGGCCCGCTCGACGCGCGGCCGGCGGTCGGAATCCGCCTGCTGTCGGGCGGAGCGGCGGTCGGACGCCTGCTGCTGGTTCCTGGACCGGCGTTCGGACGCCTGCTGTTGCCCCCTTGATCGGCGCTCGGACGCCTGCTGCTGTCGGGCGGAACCGCGATCGGAGGCCTGCTGACGCGAAGAGCGGCGCTCGGACGCCTTCTGCTGGCCCCGTTCGCTTTGCTCGGCGCGTTGCCCGCGGTCGCCGCGCCCTTCGCGCTCGGCCTGCGCCGGGACCGTAATGGCCATGGCCGCGACCGATGCGATCAAAAGAAACTTTCTCATGGGTCAATCCTGGTGATGGTGCCAATCGGCAGAACAACCGACAATGCCAAAAGTCGCGTGATTACAATGTGAACGGGGCGGCAAAACAGGCGCCGCCAGCGCGCTTTACCGCGTTTGGGGACCGGTTTGGCGGCGGTGTCGGGTGGCGTTCATGTTGAGCGCCCGAGCGCAGCCAGCGACAACCAAACGAGCAGGACTTGTTTCCGCCCCCTCCCCGTCGGAAGCGCGACCTGCAACGATTGAGGCTTGAAGCCGTTGACCAGCATCACCAGTCACTTATTGGGCCTTGGTGCTGGAGAGACATGGCATGCTCCCCGCTCGTGGAGCGTAACGATGCATGCACTGATCATTGAAGATGAATCCCTGATTGCCATGGCGATAGAGGACGCGCTGCGCGGTTGCGGCTTCACTTCGTTCGATATTGCCGCCAGTGCCGAGGAGGCGATCGCGGCCGCCGCACACAAGTGTCCCGACCTCATTACCGCCGACGTCGAATTAAGGCCGGGCTGCGGAATCACAGCGGTTCAGTCGATTTGTTCCAGGCAACTGATACCGGTCCTGTTCATCACCGGGAGCCCCGGTCAAGTCAGGATAAGGATGCCGGGGCAGGCATTGATTGAGAAGCCATTCGAAGTGGATCACATTATGCAGGCGATCAAAGTCACCATGGGCAACGGAGATGGTTGACCCAATGCCGCTCCCGAACGAGACAGTGAGCAGCCTCGCCATGGCCCTGGTCAAGTCGTCCAAGGCGCCCTTGCTCATGTTGGATGACAGCGTGGTCGTCATTGGTGCGAGCG
>JAKFFL010000156.1:0-27755 GCA_036675225.1 Sphingomonas sp.
CGAATGTGCATTTGCGCTGCAGCGCCAGCGATTATCGCAATCGTGCCAGCCTCGAACAGAACGCCACACCGTTTTGTATTGCTGTCGTTGTGCAGCCTTTCCGCCTTGGAGGGATGCCGTGAGAGCTCCGGTAATCAACGAATATTAGATCCCTAGGCTTCGACCGCGAGTCCTCTCCTGACCATTGCCGCCTGTAGCTTGTCCGGGGGACAAGCGAGGCCGAGGATCAATCGCAGCTTAAACCAGCAGCACCGTCGAGCCAGTGGTCGCCCGCGCCTCAAGCGCCCGGTGCGCCTCGGCCGCGTCGGCGAGTGGAAACCGCGACCCGATCTGCACTTCGACCTTGCCCGCCAGCATCATGGCGAACAGGCGCGCCGCCGAGGCCCGCATCTCCGGCACGGTCGCGCAATAATCGGCCAGCGTCGGCCGGGTGACGAAGATCGAGCCGTGGCGCATGAGGTCGAGCGGTGTGAACGGCGGCACCGGACCCGAGGCATTGCCGTAGCTGACCACCAGCCCGCGCCGGGCGACGGAGCCGAGCGACGCCTCCCAGCTTGCGGCTCCAACCCCGTCGAGCACGACCGGCACGCCGTCGCCGCCAGTGGCCTGGCGCACCTGCTCGGCCAGTGCGTCCATCGGGCAGTCGAGGGAAATGTCGGCGCCCAGGCTGGCCGCCAGGGTGGCTTTGGCTGGGTTGCCGCTATGGGCGATGACCGTTGCTCCGATTGTCTTCAGCCATTGCACGGCGATAGAACCGACGCCGCCGGCAGCGGCGTGGACCAGCACCGCCTGGCCCGCCTCGACCCTGGCGCAGCGCTCGATCAGATATTCGGCGGTGCAGCCCTTGAGCATCGCCGCCGCGGCCTGCTCGCTGGAAATGCCGTCGGGAATCCTGACCAGGCGGTCGGCGTCGATCAGCCGGTGGGTGGCATAGGCGCCGACCGGCCCGGTGAAATAGCCCACGCGGTCCCCGGCCTGGAACTCGGCGACGCCGTCGCCGATAGCCTCGATGATGCCCGCGGCCTCGTTGCCGAGCCCGCCGGGCAGATCGATCGGGTAGAGGCCGGTGCGGAAATAAGTGTCGATGAAATTCAGGCCGACCGCCTCATGCCGCACGCGCACTTGGCGGGGGCCGGGTTGGCCGACCAAGATCGGCTCGGCGGCGAGCACCTCGGGCCCGCCGGTGGCGTGGAAGCGAATGGCGAAGGCAGTGCTGTAGTCGGCCATGCGGCCGGCACTAGCCCTCAGGCGGCGACAGGCGCCAGCCTTTCCGCCATCATCTTATAGACCGCGACGTGCATCGACCGGTCGAACTCCACGCCCGATTCGGCTTTCTGCGTCCAGCGCACCCAGGCGGGAAGCGATTCCAGGCTCGGCAATTGCACCCAGACCAACTCGCCCGCGTCCAGCCTTTCAGGGCAGGCGACTCGGCAGCCGTGCTGCGTCAAATCCTGCATCGTGATCGCGTAATACGCTTCGCGAGGGCGCCGAAAGGCGACCTCCGCTTCCATTGGGACTCGCGGCGCGCGCCGCTTTTCCGTTGATTCCGTCATGCCCGCCTCCGATTGAACACAGCGCATAGCTGCGGCTCGAGAACGGGTCGATGCTGCCGGCGGCGACTGTCCGCATACGGGACAGTTTTGCTAGACCGTTTCCAGCGACATGCGCGGTTCCGGCATCGGCTCGGCGCCGCGCTCGGGGAAAGCGACGGTTTCAGCACCGTCCCACATCTGTCTTAGGTGTTTGGGTAGCGCACATTTGACCTTGCCGATCTGGCCGGGGTCGACATGGCGGTCGAGCACGCAAATGACGGCGGCGATGGCCAGGTTCGGATCGACCGGACGCACGTCGCTCAGCCATTCGGCTACCTCGCCGACGAACTTCTCAACCGTTCGGCAAGTCCCCGGTTGGGCCGAAGGCTTGTACTGGTCGTAATAGGCGCCGCGGATCAGCAATGGCAATTGCGAGCCGAGATGGCTGCTCAATTCGATCGGCAGGCGATCGCGGATCTTGTGCAAGACGGTGCTGAGCACCTTCCAGGCCAGATGGCGGTCCGGGCCGATCACAGCATTGATCTCGTTCAACCAGATGTGCGTGGTTTGCAGGGTTTTATCGAATACGTCCAAGCTGCTCGCGCTCATGACCTGTCTCCCGGATCGGCGCCTGCAAGGCCAATGATCGGGCGGGGGACTGGTTCCTGCGCTTGTCGCGTATCTGGGTCATGTCCTATGGTTCGGCGATGCCGCTCTACGCCCTCGGCGATCTCGTCCCCAGCCTCGAGCCAGGCGCCTGGGCGGCGCCGTCGGCGGACCTCATCGGCGATGTCCGCCTTGGTGCCCGCGCCAGCGTCTGGTTCGGCGCCGTCGTGCGCGCCGACAACACGCCGATCTTGATTGGCGAGGAGAGCAACATCCAGGACGGCGCGGTCGGCCATAGCGATCCCGGCGCGCCGCTGACCATCGGCGCGCGGGTTACCGTCGGTCACCAGGCGATCCTGCACGGCTGCACGGTCGGGGATGAGGCGCTGGTCGGCATGGGCGCCAGGGTGCTCAACGGCGCGATCATCGCCGCCTTGTCCATCGTTGGCGCCGGGGCGCTGGTGACGGAAGGAAAGACCTTCCCGCCGCGCAGCCTGATCGTCGGCTCGCCGGCCCGTGCGATCCGCCAACTCACCGACGAAGAAGTGGCGATGCTGGCGCTGTCTGCCGCGCATTATGCGGAAAAGGCGGCTTATTATGCCGAGGCGTTGCGGGTACATGGCTGATACTTGAAGCGGTCGCCCGCTGGGCCCACTTCGACGGTATGATCGACATCCGCCCATTCCATTCGCTCGGCCACGCCGACCACGGCTGGCTCGATGCCCGCCACCATTTCAGCTTCGCCAGCTACTATGATCCCGACCGCATGGGCTGGGGCCGGATTCGGGTCTGGAACGATGACCGGATCGCCGCCAAATCCGGCTTCCCGCCGCACCCGCACCGCGACATGGAGATCATCACCTACGTCCGCTCAGGGGCGATCACCCACCAGGATTCGATGGGCAACAAGGGCCGCACCGAGGCCGGCGACGTCCAGGTGATGAGCGCCGGCACCGGCGTCACCCACTCGGAATTCAACCTCGAGGACGAGGAGACGACGCTGTTCCAGATCTGGATCGAAACCGACCAGCGCGGAGCCAAGCCCGGTTGGGGCGCCATGCCCTTCCCCAAAGAGAATCGCGAGGGCCAGTTCCAGTTGCTTGCAAGCGGCAATGCCGATGACGGCGCGCTGACCATTCATGCCGACGCAAGGATATTTGGCGCAACGGTCAAGGCCGGCGGCGCGATCGAGCTCGCGGCCGACCCGCAGCGCCATATGTACATGGTGCCGAGCGGTCGGGTACGGGTCAACGGCGTTGCCGCCGGGGCGCGAGATGGAATCGCCATAAGCGGCGAGGACAGGCTGCGGATCGAGGCCGATGAGGACGCCGAGCTGGTCCTGGTCGATTCGGCCTAGCCCGCCTTGGCCTTGAAGCGGAGCGCGAAGCGGGGCAAAGCCTCGCTTGTTCGCTAAGGGATTCGAATTTGCCGAATAGTCACAAGGGTTTGGTCTGGCGTTGCGGCCTCACGGCCGCCTTGCTACTCGCTGCCACGCCGACGCCAGCCCAGGACAATGCGGCCACCAGCGCGGCGCCGCCGCCCGCCGCTGATAATATTGGCCCGCGCGAGCTGTCCAACTTCAGCCTGACCGGCACCGTGACCCGGCCTGCGGAGCCAGCGCAGGCCGGGTCGCCTGCCGCCACCAATAGCGAAGCCGGCGTCCGCACAGGCGCTCCCTCGACGGCTACGATCGCCCGTCCGGCCCCGACTCGCTCGGCGGCCGCGGATGTCCGGCGGGCGCCAGTGTCCCAGGCTGCGGCGACCGATCCGTTGGCGAGCCGGCCGACGTTGCGCCGACCGCCGGCAAGAGCAAGCGCCGCACCGGCGACGAACGCCGCGCCGGCCTTGGCCAGTCCCGCTTCCCAGCCGCCAGTTCCGATCGAGTCCGCAAGCGGATTTTCGCCGTTGCCGTGGATTGCGGCGCTGCTGCTGCTTGGGGCCGGCGCCGTCATTTATTTCGGCCGGCAGCGGCGGGGCGAGCGCTATTCCGCGGCAGGCGTCAACGAGTTTCGGGGTCCGGCTCCCGAACCACGGCCGGCGCCCTTGCCGCCGATCCGACCGGCGATCGCTCCGCCAACAGCCCGCCGCCCGGAGGCATTGCCCGAGCCAACCGGAACCATCACCTCCAGCCTACGCACGCCGGCCTTGCCCGCCGGCCTTGTTGCCTCGTCGCTGCGGCCGTGGATCGAGCTCGAGCTCGAGCCAAGCCAGGCGCTGGTCAACGACGACCATGCCGCGATCGCCTTCGATGTGACCCTGTTCAACTCGGGCAGCGCACCGGCGCGTGACGTCGCCGTCGAAGCCTGCCTGATCAACGCCGGCCAGCAACAGGACGTGCAGCTGACTCAGTTCTACGCGACTCCTGGGGAGGCGCGGGACAAGATCCCGGCGGTGGCGCCGCTGGCCCGCGTCACCTTGAAGAGCGCGGTGCAGCTGCCGCGGTCGGCGGTCCAGGAATATGAGGTCGAGGGCCGCAAATTGTTCATGCCGATGGTCGCGGTCAATTCGCGCTATCGCTGGTCGAGCGGCGAAGGGCAGAGCGCGGCAAGCTTCCTGGTCGGGCGGACCGCCAACGACCGCGACAAGCTCGGCCCGCTCAGCCTCGACCGAGGCGCGCGCGGCTGGAAGGGCCTTGCCGCCCGGCGCTACGAAAAAGGCATCCGCCGCTAGAGGACCGCGGAATTGTAGCTGTGCCAAGCGAGCACGGCGACGGCGCCGCGATGCGGGCGCCAGGCTTCGGCCAATTCGCGCAGCTGCTTCTCGGTCGGCTTGCCGTCAAGGCCGAGCAGCCTGCCGATCTCGATCTGGACGGCCAGGTCGCCCGCCGGCCAGACATCGGTGCGGCCTTCGGCGAACAGCAGATAGATTTCCGCCGACCAGCGGCCGATGCCCTTGATTTTGGTCAGCAGGGCGATGGCTTCCTCATCGTCTTGCGGCAGGCGGTCGAGGTCGAGCTCGCCCGACAGGACCAGCTCGGCGAGGCTGCGGGCATAACTCGCCTTCTGGCGCGACAGGCCAGCGAGCCGCAGTTCGTCGTCGTCCGCCTTCATGATTTTCTTGAGGTCCGGCGGCGCGCCATAAGCGGCTTCGAGCTTGGCCCACATTGACCGCGCCGCGGCGACGCTGACCTGCTGGCCGACGATGGTCCGCAGCAACGTCGTCGCCCCTGGATCGCTGACCCGGGGCTCCGGCAGGCCATGCTTCTCGAGCACCGCCGCGAATGCCTTTTCCCGCCGGGCGAGCTCGTCGACCGCGGCGTTGATGGAATCGACCGTCCTGACCATCAGGCGATGCTCGCGGCATAAAGAGCGACCGCGGCCGCATTCGACACGTTGAGGCTCTCGACCGCATTGCTGATCGGCAGGCGCGCCAAGGCGTCGCAATGCTCGCGCGTGTTAGATCGCATGCCAGGGCCTTCGGCGCCGAGCACAAGCGCGACGCGCGGCGGGCCTAGCGCGGACTTCAGGTCCATGTCGGCGTCGCCGGCGAGGCCGATCCGCCAGAAGCCGGCTTCGGCGATTTCCTCGAGCGCCCGGGCCAGGTTGACGACCCGCGCCCAGCGCACGCGCTCGAGCGTGCCGGACGCGGCCTTGGCCAACGCTCCGCTTTCCGGCGGCGAGTGGCGGTCCTGGGTGACGATCCCAAGCGCGCCGAACGCCGCAGCCGAGCGCAGGATGGCGCCGACATTGTGCGGGTCGGTGACCTGGTCGAGAACCAGCAGGACTGACCGTTCGCCGGCATCGGCCAGCATGTCGGCGAGCCAGATGTCCTCGAGCGGCTCGACCTCGACGACGATGCCCTGGTGCGGTGCATCAGCTGGAACCAGGCGGCCCAAATCGGCAACGTCGGCAAAAGTGACGGCGATGTTCTCGGGAAACTGCATGAAGCCCGCCGCCTCGCGCGTCGCCCAGGCCTTCAGTACCCGCCGCTCGGGATTGTCGAGCGCGGCGGCCACCGCATGTTTGCCCCAGAAGCGCGGCCGATTGGGATTGCCGCCACCCTTGCCCTTGTTCTTGCGCGCCATCGGTGGCCTTTGGCGTGACTCTCCTCTCCCTGCAAGGGAGTGGAGCAGGCTAGGCAAGCCCCTCGGCGTCGAGGGCATAGCCGGCGCTACGGACGGTGCGGATGATGTCCGGCTCGCCGAGCGCAAGGCGCAGGCGGCGGATGTGGACATCGACGGTCCTCAGCTCGATGTCCTCGCTGTGCGGCCAGACCGTTTCCAGCAATTGCTGGCGCGAGAAGACCCGGCCCGGATTTTCCAGGAAATGCCGCAGCAAGCGGTATTCCGTTGGTCCGAGCCGCACGCTCCTGTCATCGCGCCGGACCCGGTGCGCGGCCAGGTCCATCGCGATCCCGCCATAGTCCAGCGCCTCGGCGGCGAGCGCCGGCCGAACCCGGCGCAAAACGGCGCTGGCGCGCGCCACCAGTTCCTTGGGCGAAAAGGGCTTGGTGAGGTAATCGTCGGCGCCGGTTTCCAGGCCGCGCACGCGATCGCTCTCCTCGCCGCGCGCGGTCAGCATGATGATCGGCAGATTGGCGGTGGACGGACGCCGGCGCAGGCGGCGGCAGACCTCGATGCCGCTAATGCCTTCGATCATCCAGTCGAGGATGACCAGGTCGGGCGGCACTTCCTCGGCCATGATCAGGGCTTCCTCGCCGTCCCCGGTGCGGGCGACTTCGAAGCCGGCACGCTCGAAATGGAAGCGGACCAGCTCGGCGAGCGGCCGGTCGTCCTCGACCAGCAACAGCCGCTTCGGCGTCATGGCTTCTTGCCGGTTTGGGCCTCGGTCATGTGTTGGCCGGTGGCGGCGTAATAGACCATCTCGGCGATGTTGGTGGCATGGTCGCCCGCTCGTTCAAGGTTCTTGGCGATGAACAGCAAGTGCGCCGCCTGGCCGATGCTCTGCGGGTTCTCCATCATATGGGTCAGCAGGGTGCGGAAGATGGAATCATAGAAATCGTCGACCGCATCGTCGCGGCGCATCACCCGCAGCGCCGCCTCCGCATTCCGCTCGACGAAGCCGTTGAGCACGTCGTGCACCATCTCGGTGACGATCCGCGCCATTTCCGGCATCAGCGACAAAGCCTCGATCTTGCCGGCGCCGTCGAGCTGCGGCACGCGCTTGGCGATGTTCTTGGCATAGTCGCCGATGCGCTCGACGACGCCGGAGATTTTCAGCGCCGCGACGACGTCACGAAGATCGCCCGCCATCGGCGCCCTGAGCGCGAGCAGCTGTACGGCGCGGCGCTCGGTCTCTACTTCCAGCGCATCGAGCTGCTTGTCGTTCTCGACGATCCTGGCGGCGCCCTCGACATCGCGCTGCTGCAGGCAGCGCATTGACTCGCGGATGGCATGTTCGGCGAGCCCGCCCATCTCGCTGATCAGCGCCCGCAGCCGGTCGAGGTCGTCGTCGAACGCCGTCAGCGTATGTCCCTTAGCCATTTGCCTCTACTCCGATCAGCCGTAGCGGCCGGTGATATAGTCCTGCGTGCGCCGTTCGCGGGGATTGGTGAAAATCTCGGACGTCTTGCCATATTCCACCATCTCCCCGAGGTGGAAAAAGGCGGTCCGCTGCGACACGCGCGCCGCTTGCTGCATATTGTGGGTGACGATGGCGATCGCATAGCGGCCGCGCAGCTCGTGAATCAGCTCCTCGATCTTGGCGGTGGCGATCGGATCGAGGGCCGAGCAGGGCTCGTCCATCAGGATCACCTCGGGATCGACGGCGATGGCCCGGGCGATGCACAGGCGCTGCTGCTGCCCGCCGGACAGCGCCGTGCCGCTCTCGTCGAGCCGATCCTTGACCTCCTCCCACAAACCGGCGCGCTTGAGGCTCTTCTCGACGATCGCGTCCAATTCGCTCTTGCCCGTAGCCAAACCGTGGATGCGCGGCCCATAAGCGACATTCTCGAAGATGGATTTCGGGAACGGGTTGGGTTTCTGGAAGACCATGCCGACCCGGGCCCGCAGCTGGACGACGTCCATGCGCGGATCGTTGATATCCAGTCCGTCAAGCTCGATCTGGCCCGTCACCTTGGCGCTCGGGATCGTGTCGTTCATGCGGTTGAGGCACCGCAGGAAGGTCGACTTGCCGCATCCGGACGGCCCGATGAACGCCGTTACTCGGTCATTGTGAATGTCAATCGACACCCCCTTCAGTGCCTGCTTGTCGCCATAGAAGGCGCTGACTTCGCTTGCGCGCATCTTCGGCTGGCGCTCGCGCACCGGCTCGGCGACTTCGGGTTCGGGGGTCTGGAAATCGATCATCAGGCTCACCAGCGGCGCTCGAAGCGGTTGCGAAGATAGATGGCTAGGCCGTTCATCAACAGCATGAAGACCAAAAGGACGATGATCGCCGCGCTGGTCTTCTCGACGAAGCCGCGATCGACCTCGTCGGACCACAGGAAGATCTGGACCGGCAGCACGGTCGCCGCGTCGGCGATGCCCTGCGGCGGGGTGACGATGAAGGCGCGCATGCCAATCATCAGCAACGGCGCCGTCTCGCCCAAGGCACGGGCCATGCCAATGATGGTGCCAGTGAGAATGCCAGGCAAGGCCAGCGGCAGGACGTGGTGGAACACGACCTGCATCTTCGAGGCGCCGACGCCGAGTGCCGCATCGCGGATCGAAGGCGGCACTGACTTGATGGCGTTGCGGCCGGCGATGACGATGACAGGCATGGTCATCAGCGCCAGGGTCAGGCCGCCGACCAGTGGCGCCGAGCGCGGCAAGTGCATGACATTGAGGAACACCGCCAGGCCGAGCAGCCCGAAGATGATCGATGGCACCGCGGCGAGATTGTTGATGCTGACTTCGATGATGTCGGTCCAGGGATTCCGCCGGGCGAACTCCTCCAGATAGACCGCCGCCAACACGCCGACCGGAAAGGCCAGGGCCATGGTGACGGCAATGGTCAGCAGGCTGCCCTTCAGCGCCCCCCAGACACCGGCGGTCTCGGCACGGGTCGAATCCGTTCCGGTCAGGAAGGCGAGGTCCATCCCGCCGATTCCCTTGCTGACCATCGTCACCAGCAGGAAGGCGAGGAAGGCGACCGAAACGCCGATGGCGGCGATCCCGAACCAACGGAAACGGCGCTCGGCGGCGTAGCGCCCGCGCACCCGCGCTTCCATCGAACCGTCGGTCCAGCGGCTGGCGGCGACCTTATTCATAGGCTTCGCGATACTTGCGGACCACGCGCAGCGCGATCAGGTTGAGGATCAGCGTAATGATGAACAATGCCAGGCCGAGCGCGAAGGCGGCCAGGGTCTTGGCGCTGTCGAACTCCTGGTCGCCGGTCAGCAGCTGGACGATCTGGGTGGTCACCGTCGTCACGCTCGCGAACGGATTGGCGGTGAGATTGGCGGCAAGGCCGGCGGCCATGACGACGATCATCGTTTCGCCGATGGCGCGGCTGACGGCCAGCAAGATGCCGCCGACCACGCCCGGCAATGCCGCCGGCAACAGTACCTTCCGAATCGTCTCCGACTTGGTCGCGCCGAGCGCAAGACTGCCGTCGCGCATCGACTGCGGCACGGCGGCGATGCTGTCGTCGGACATCGAGCTGACGAACGGGATGATCATGATGCCCATGACCAGCCCGGCGGCCAGCGCGCTTTCACTCGATGCCGAGCTGACGCCCAAAGCGAGGCCGAGGTCGCGGATCATCGGGGCGACGGTCAGCGCCGCGAAATAGCCATAGACCACGGTCGGGACGCCGGCGAGGATCTCGAGGATAGGCTTCAGCCAGGCGCGCAGCCGCGGATGGGCATATTCGGTGAGGAATATCGCGCTCATCAGGCCAAGTGGGATGGCGACGATCATGGCGATGATCGCGCCGATGAAGATGGTTCCCCAGAAGAGGGGCACCGAGCCGAAGGCGCCCGACGAACCGGCCTGGTCGGCGCGGATAGCGGTTTGCGGGCTCCAGGTCGTGCCGAACAGGAATTCCGCCGGGCTGACCAGGTTGAAGAAACGCAGGGTTTCGAACAGCAGCGAAAGGACGATTCCGAGCGTCGTCAAGATGGCGATCAGCGAGGCGGCGACCAGCAGCCCCATCATCCATTTCTCGACGCCGCCGCGGGCGCGGAAGCCGATCGCGACCTTGCGGAAGGCGAACGCCGCCCCGACCAGGGCCACCAGGATCGCCGCGCCGCCGCCGAGCAGGCCATAATGCCGATCGGCCGCCGCGAAATGCGGCGCCAGGGCCGGAGATTCCGGGTTGAACCCGGCCTCGCGATCACCGGCGGCGATCTCGCGTGCCTCGGCGAGGATGCCCTGTCGCTGCATGTCGAAATCGGGCAGCGCCTGCCCTTGCGGCGTCGCCAGCACCGCCTGCTCGACCATTCCGGTCTGGATCGGCGCCCAGATGGCGAGCAGCAGCAGAGCCGGCAGTGCCGCCCACAGGAAGGCGTTGGCCCCATGGTAGAACGGCAGGCTGTTCAGCCGCCTGCCCGAGGCCGCCCGCAGGCGCCAGGCCCGCGCGTGCGCCAGCCAGGCCGCGGCCAGCGCGACGGCAAGGATGGCGGCGAGCGCAATCGTCAGCGTCATGCGCCCACCGCCTGCCTTACTTCAGCGTCGCCGGGTCGAGCGGCCTCAGCGCGCTCGCCTGGCTGCCGGCCGCCTGCAGGTCGCCCGCGCCGAGTGGCACCAGGCCCCGCTTCTGCAAGGCCCCGCCCGGTCCCCAGGAGGCGGCGTAGGCGGCGATGAACGCGCGGATGCCGGGCTTGGCCGGGATATGCTCGCCCTTGACGTAGAGGTAGAGCTTGCGCGCGCCCGGATAGGAAAGGTCGCTTATTGTCGCCTCGGTCGGGATTACGCCGGCGATCGCGACAGGCTTCACCTTGTCGGCATTCTCCTCGAGAAAACTGTAGCCGAGCACGCCGAGCGCGGCCGCGTCGGCATTGACCTTCTGGACCAGCAGATTGTCATTCTCGCCGGCCTCGACATAGACGCCGTCCTCGCGAATCTTGGTGCAGGTCGTCTTATATTCGTGTTCGTTGGACTCCTTGAGCGCCTTCATTGCGGGGTCGCTCTGGCAGCCCTTCTCGAGGATCAGCTCGGCCAAGCTGTCGCGCGTGCCGGACGTCGGCGGCGGGCCGAGGACGCGGATCGTGACCGCCGGCAGCGCCGGATTGACGTCCGCCCAGGTCCGGGACGTTTGCGCCTTGCCAAACGGCCGCGCGGCGAGGGCTACGTAAATGTCCTTGACCGTCAGGTTGAGCGGCTGCGATCCCTTGGCCTGGATCAGGGTCAGCCCGTCGATCCCGACCGGCAGCTCGATCACCTGGGTGACGCCGGCCGCCCTGCAATCGGCATGTTCGCTGGCCTTCATCGGCCGCGACGCGTTGACCATGTCGGGGAATTTCTGGCCGACCCCGGAGCAGAACAACTTGATGCCGGCGCCGGTCCCGGTCGATTCGACGATGACGCTGCTGCCCGGATTGGCGCGCTGGAAGCTTTCGGCGACAGCGGTGGTGAAGGGATAGACGGTCGACGAGCCGACGATCTTGATCTGCGATCGGGCGGCGCTGTCGCCGTTACCGCCGCAAGCGGCGACCAGCGCCACCAGTGGCAAGGCTGCAAAAATTATCTTCATCTGCGTTCACTCCGATGAGGTGAATGGCCGCGAACCATTCGGCTCACCGGTCCCTAGCGGCGAATGCGGTGGTTCCTGTGACCGCAAGGTTGCAGTTTCATGACAGAGGCAGGCGAATTTCGACCGACGTTCCCTTGCCGGGCGCGCTGCGAAGCGCGATCGTGCCGCGGTGCCGCTCGACGATGTGCTTGACGATGGCCAGGCCAAGCCCGGTGCCGCCGCTGTCCCGGCTGCGCGAGGCATCGACGCGGTAGAAGCGCTCGGTCAGCCGCGGCAGATGTTCCGGCGCGATCCCCTCGCCTGTGTCGCGCACGGCAAGCAGCGCCCGGTCGGGCTCGCGGCGTACTTCCACCGAAACCAGACAGTCGGGACGGACGCAGCCGTAGCGAAGCGCGTTCGAAACTAGATTATCGAGGGCTTGCAGCAATTGCGCGAAATCACCGGTGACCGCTGGCATGCCTTTGTCGACCTCAAGCGAGATCGAGCAGGCCCGCTGCCTGCACAAAGGCAAGACCTGGTCGACCGCCAATTGCGCGATTTCACCGAGATTCACGGTTTCGCGCGGCGTCACGAAGCGCTCGGCTTCGATCCGCGAAAGGCTCATCAAATCCTCGACGATGCGCAGCATGCGCCTGGCCTCGGTGAGGATGGTCGTTCCGAACCGGCGGCGGGTTTCCTCGTCGACCCGGCCATCCTCGCCGAGGGTTTCGGCATAGCCGGCGATCGTCGCCAATGGCGTCCGCAGTTCGTGGCTGGCGTTGGCGACGAAATCGACGCGCATCCGCTCCGCCGCACGGCTAGCGGACTGGTCGACCAGGCGAACCAGCGAGCGGCCTTCACCCATCGGCCGCAGGCGCAATGTCCATGCCTGCTCGGGCGAACCAATGCCGACCAGGTCGAGGTCGGCGGGCTCGCCTGCCGATATGGTGCGCAGCGCTTCGGGATGGCGAATGGCCAGGCGGATATCCGCGCCTTCGATGCCCTGGCCGAGCAGGCTCCGCGCCGCCTCATTGGCGGCAATCGTCCGCGATCCCCCGACGACCAGCGTCGGTTCGTCGAGCGCGCCAATCAGCGCGCGGGCAAGGTCGGTCGGCATTGGCATCTTGAGCGGGTGTAGCGCGGCCGGCGCCCGCCCGGCTAGGCCGCGCTTGCGCGCCGCTCGTTCTGGCTGCGCTGATGGCTACGCCAGGTACCGATGACGATGATGAGGAAGATCGGATAGACCCAGAAGCGGGCGGCGGCGGCATAGGCCTGTGGCATCAGGTCGATCTGGATGGCCTTGAGCATGTGCGACAAAGTCGTGGTCAGTTGCAGCCCCGCGACCCACAGCGGCCAGAAGCGGTCGGATCGCAACGCCACCAAAGTGAAGCCGGTGAGCGCGAACAGGTCCGCGGCGAAGACGCCGATCTCGACGCCGGAGAAGCGCACCTCCAGCGGCGAGTTGAACAGCCAGGTGACGAGGGTAGCGGCCACGCACACGGCCGCGGCGAGGCGCTCGTCGACCCGGCCGCGCGCGAATGCATAGGCGGACACCGCCAACAGCACGAGCCAATAGGTGAGGGGGCTAAGCATAAGGCGGCGGCCGGACTACGGGATTGCAATCCGGCCGTTCAACCGTTTCAGGCGACGATACGCAAGTCGGCGCGGGCCGTCTGCGGCGGACATTCGTCCGGCTCGCCGAACGCGACCGTACGCAGGCCGGGGATGGTCTGCTGCGTGTCGACCAGGGCGGCATGGCAGTTGGCGATGCCGCCGCGGGCGGCAACCAGGCTGCTGACGGTTGCCGCCAGCTGCTCGAACGCGGGGTGGCTGTGGACGAAGCCGGCACGAGTGACGCCGCGGGCATGGACCATCTTGGTCTGCAGGTCGGCGACCTCGGCCAGCGCCGCCTCGATGCTCTCCTCGACCGTGCGGACCTGGGTGGCGACTTCAAAAGCGGCATGTTCCATCTGTTGTTTGCGCATGACCTTCTCCGTTCCCGGACGCGCCTCGCGCGTCCTGGCTGGTTGATCAGGGCTGAAGTGACGCGCCGCCTGCCTAGCGGCCCAGCATCCTCGCCAGGCTCTCCAGGCCGGCGAGGTACATGCCGGCGGAGAAGGTTGCTCCCATGGCGATCAGGACGATCCAGGCCAGCCTCAGGCCGACACTCATCTCATTCCTGGGGTGACTCCTCGTTGCGAACGGCAGAGGCAGGGAAGACCAGGAAGCACCAGGCTTCTGCTCGGTGAAGTCGCTAGGAGCCCTGGCCCCCCCTGCACGGTCAGCGTGCCGAATCTTAAAACCGACCGCACCGCCGGGATGGACCGGGGTTCCGCCGCCCTCAATGTGCGGCGGTTGATGTATCAACCGTTGATATGGCCCGCGGACCTGCGCGACCATGCGCGCCGCCTGCGAACGGCGATCGACGCCAAGCACGTGCAGGGCACCGCGGATGCGCTGGTCGACAGTATGCGATGAAATGCCGAGCTCGACGGCGATTTCCTTGGACGACAGATGCTGGTCGACGAGCAGAAGGCAGTCGAGCTGACCGCTGCTCAGCCTGCCGACGCGCTCGCCGATAAGGGAATCGAGGTCGGCGGCGGTGGGCGCATTCGCTCCGCCATCGTCGTGGCTATCTGTAAGGTCACCCTGCATCAGCACGAAGCGCCGTTTACCGCCAATGCCCGGATTAAGCAAAGCGGATGCACCGTTTCGGGCCGAAACCTGGCCCACATTGCACCGATTGGGGACGATGCCTCGCGCCCAGTCGCGTAGTGCCGGGCATCTGGAAAGTGGTGGAGAGGGCTGGATTCGAACCAGCGTAGGGCGAAGCCCGGCAGATTTACAGTCTGCTGCCTTTAACCACTCGGCCACCTCTCCAAAGGTGTTGGCAGGCGGGCCAATTGGCGGCGAGGTGCTCGCATGTCAACCGACGCAAGCAGTGATTTGTCGCCGCCGGCCTGATCGGCCGGCGCGCTCTACAATTCAACCAGGCCCCGCATGGTCGAATTGTGGAGCGGGTGAAGGGAATCGAACCCTCGTCGTAAGCTTGGAAGGCTTCTGCTCTACCATTGAGCTACACCCGCTCGGGCCGCCGAGATAATCGCCGCCGCGCCGCCCGGCAAGGCTGGCGGTCAGCCGGTCGCGGCGATGGCGACCAGCGAGGCGGCGAAGCTGATCGCCACCAGCACCGCCAGCAAGGCGACGAACGGTAGCCCCGGCCGGGCGGCCTTCTGCTTGCTATCATCGACATAAAAGAGGCCCTCGCGAGCTTCGCGGACCTTGCCGCCGGCCACAAGCTCCGCCAGCGCCGCCTCCGCTTCGTCGCTGTCGAGGCCGACCGACGCCGGCATGGCCGGGCTGGTCGCTTCAGCCTCGCGCAGGCGCTTGAGGATGGCCTGTTTGGCGGTTTCCGCGGGCGCGGCGGCTGTAATCAGATGGACTGCAACCATGGGCTCCACCTCCCTGGCTGCATGCTAGCCGAGACCCGCCGGCGGAACGAGTCCCCGCCTCCAGCGATTGAATCGGCGGCAGAACCCCTCAGGGAGACAGATCATGGCAGCGCGGCCGGCTTGGCGCGGACAGATACGGATCGGCCTGGTCTCGATCCCGGTCGAGATCTATTCGGCGACGAAGAGCGGCGCGGCCATCGCCTTCCATCAGATCCACGAGCCGTCGGGCAAAAGGATCAAATATGAGAAGGTCGTGCCCGGCATCGGGCCGGTCGACCGCGACGAGATCATCAAGGGCTATGAGGTGTCGAGGGGCGAATATGTCCTGCTCGAGCCCGAGGAGATCGAGAGCGTCAAGCTGGAGAGCCGCAAGACGCTCGACTTGTCGCAGTTCGTCGATATGCACGACATCGACCCGATCTATTTCGACAAGCCCTATTATGTGACACCGACCGACGACCTCGCCGAGGAAGCGTTCATCGTCATCCGCGACGCGCTCAGGCAATCGAAGAAGGTCGGCATCGGCCAGCTCGCCATGCGCGGCCAGGAATATATCGTCAGCCTGAAACCGTGCGGCCGTGGCATGGTGATCGAGACGCTGCGCTATGCCGACGAGGTCAACAAGGCGTCGTCCTATTTCCGCGACATCGGCGACGCCAAGCCGGACGAGGACCTGCTCGACATGGCGCTGACATTGATCGAGAAAAAAACCGGCAAGTTCGACGCCAAGGAGTTCCACAACCGCTACGTCGATGCGCTTAAGAACCTCATCGAAGAGAAGCGCAGGAAGAAGGGCGAACTCGTCATCCAGGACCCCCACAAGGTCCCGCCCAAGGATTCCAACGTCATCGATTTGATGGCGGCGCTGAAGAAGAGCCTCGGCGACGACAAGCCGGCCAAGACGGCGGCGAAGAAAGCTGCCGCCAAGCCGGCGCCACGTCATGCACCAAAGAAGGCCCCGGCCAAGAAAGCCGCCGGCGGGCGCAAGCGATAAGCCATGGCGGGCGGCAAGCTCGATATCGAGACCTATAACGCCAAGCGCGACTTCGCGCGGACGAAGGAGCCCAAGGGCCGCAAGCTCAAGGGCAGGGGCGACAGCTTCGTCGTCCAGAAGCACGACGCCTCGCGGCTGCACTGGGACTTCCGGCTCGAGCTCGACGGCGTGCTCAAGAGCTGGGCTGTGCCAAAGGGCCCCAGCCTCGACCCCGGAGACAACCGGCTGGCGATGCGGACCGAGGACCATCCGCTCGACTATGGCGACTTCGAGGGCACCATCCCCAAGGGCGAATATGGCGGCGGCACGGTGATGCTGTGGGACCAGGGACGGTGGATTCCGGAAGCCGGCAAGGACCCGTCGAAAACCATCGAGGAAGGCCACCTCCATTTCGCCTTGGACGGCGAACGGATGAAGGGCGAGTGGGTGATGTTTCGCCTGAAGCCCAAGCCCGGCGAGAAGGCCGAGCCGTGGATGCTGAAGAAGGTCACCGACGACTTCGCCAAGCCCGAGGAAGGCGAGGCTTTGGTCGAGGAGTGCGTGACCAGCGTCACCACCGGCCGGACGATGGCCGAGATCGCCGCCGGGTCCGACGTCTGGCGCTCCAATCGCGGCGGCCGGAAAGGCGGCCGGACGAAGCAGAAGGCTGGCGTCGGCCCGCCGAAATTCCAGACGCCGCAATTGGCGACCCTGGTCGACGAAGTGCCGACCGGCAGCGGCTGGCTGCACGAATATAAATATGACGGCTACCGGCTGCTGATCGCCACCGCCGGCGGGGCGGCGAGCGCCTTCACCCGCAAGGGCAACGACTGGAGCGACAAGTTCCGCGCCATCGTCAAGGCGGCGTCGGACCTTCCGCCCGGCTGCCTGATCGACGGCGAGGCGGTGGCGCTCGGCAAGAGCGGCAAGCCCGATTTCCAGTTGCTCCAGGCCAGCCTCAAGGGGGGCAAAGCCGACCTCGCCTTCTACGCTTTCGACCTGCTGGTTGATCGGGGCGATGACATCACCCGATTGCCGAATATCGAGCGCAAGGAGCGGCTGGCGGCCTTGCTCAAGTCCGCGAGCCACCCGATCCTCTACGGCGACCATGTCATCGGCAAGGGCGAGGCCCTGTTCGACGCCATCTGCGCCGAGGGCGGCGAGGGGATCATCAGCAAGAAGGCGTCGGCGCCCTACAAGGCCACACGCAGCCGCAACTGGCTGAAGATCAAATGTATCCAGCGGCAGGAGTTCATCATTGTCGGCTGGCAGGACAGCGACAAAAGGCGCGGCTTCCGTTCGCTGCATCTGGCGGTCCGGGAAGGCGGCAAGCTGACCTATGCCGGCAAGGTCGGCACCGGCTTCAACTCGCAGATGATCGAGGAGATGAGCGAGACGATGCGGCCGCTGGAGGTCGACAAGCCGCCGCTCGACGTGCCGCGCGTCGTCCGCAAGGGCTCGCACTGGATCAAGCCGAAGCTGGTGGGCGAAGTGGCGTTCACCGAATTCACCAGCGATGGTATCCTCCGCCACCCGAGCTTCATCGCGCTGCGCGAGGACAAGAATGCGCGGGAGGTGGTCCGCGAAGTGCCGAAGCATCTCAAGAAAGCCGAGAGCAAGACCGAGCCGGTCAGCGCCGACGCCTTGGTCAAGATCAGCAACCGCGACCGCGTCATTTATCCTGCCGACGGCATCACCAAGGGCCAACTCGCCGATTATTATGCGGTGATGGCCGCGCTGATGCTGGTCGATTCCGCCAACCGGCCGATCAGCCTCGTGCGTTGTCCCCAGGGAAGAGCCAAGAAATGCTTCTTCCAGAAGCATGACGCCGGCAGCTTCGGCCCCGACGTCAAGCGGGTTCCGATCAAGGAGAAGAAAGGCGGCACCGAGGATTATCTCTACATCGACAGCGCCAAGGGCCTGCTGACCCTGGTCCAGATGGGGACGATCGAAATCCACGGCTGGGGCAGCCGGGTGAAGCCGCTGGAAAAGCCCGATCGGTTGGTGTTCGACCTCGACCCCGATGTCGGGCTTGATTTCGGCGATGTCCACTCGGCGGCAGTGAGGCTCAAGGATTTGCTCGCCGATCTGGGCCTGGTCAGCTTCCCGATGGTCACCGGCGGCAAGGGCATCCACGTCATCGTGCCGCTCGACGCCAGCGCCACCTGGCCCAAGGTCAGCAACTTCGCCGAGCGCTTCGCCCGCGCCATCGCCCAGGCGGAGCCTGAGCGATTCACCGCCAACATCCGCAAGGTCGAGCGCAAGAGCCGCATCTTCCTCGACTATTTGCGCAACCAGCGCGGCGCCACCGCGATCATGCCGTATTCGGCCCGCGCCCGCGACGGCGCCCCGGTCGCCGCGCCGATTGCCTGGGAGGAATTGGACGGGATCACCGGCGGCAATGTGTTCACGATTCTGGATGCGGATCAGTTGCTGGACCGCGCCTCATCGAAGCTGCTGGCCGGCTGGGGCGTGGCGAAGCAGAAGCTGCCGCTAGCGTGACGCTGTCACCCAAGGCCGCATAAAATCGGGGATCATCACCTTCATCACTTTCGTCACCTTGGGCCCGGTTCGTTCCAAGGGAAGGCGGTTCCGGCGAAGGGTAACAGTTACACCAGCGGCGAGGGTGACAATGAGGGTTACAAGTCCCGCCAATATGTTCATTCAAATTGGGAAAGAGCCGCGGCCCGGCGACTCCGGACGGGCGAACCTTGGCATGAGTCACCGGCTGTAGGACAGGAAATTCAACCCAATCGCCGTCGTCACGCCGGGTCAAGCCGGGTGCCAGGATTGACGTCGCTTCCCATCCTTTCTGGACTCTACTCGATCGCGTCCAGTTCCACGCCCTTTGTCTCGTTCGCCAGCAGCGCCGACACACCGCTGATCGCGCAAGCTGCCCCGACGTAGATGGCGACCGGCAGGGCCGACCCGCTCCGTTGATAGAGCCAGAGCGCGATGATCGGGGCCAGGGAGCCGGCGACGATCGAGGTCAGTTGGTAGGCGAGGCTGACTCCCGAATAGCGGATGCGGGTCGGGAACAGCTCGGTGATGAAGGCCGCCTGCGGGCCGTACATGGCGCCGTGGAGGACGAGGCCGACCACCAAAGCGAGGACGATCGAGGCATTGTCGCCCGAACCGAGCAGACCGAACATGACGAAGCACCAGATCGCCAGCCCGAAGGCGCCGAACGCATAGACCGGCCGCCGGCCGATCCGGTCGGACAAAGCCGCGAACAAGGGAATAGCGAGGAACTGGATGGCGGCGCCGGCCAGCAAAGCGTTCAGGGCCAGGCTGCGGCTCTCATGGCTGACGTCGACCAGATAGGTCAAGGAGAAGACGGTCAGGATGTAATAGCTGATGTTCTCGCCGACGCGCAGGCCGGCACCGAGGACGAGCGCCCTCGGCCGCTCGCGCAGCACGTCGAGGGCAGGGACCCTGGGCGGCGCCTCGGCCTCGTCGAGCTGCTTGGCGAACATCGGGCTCTCGGCGACCTTGTTGCGGATGTACCAGCCGACCACGACCAGCACGGCGGACAGGACGAACGGTACCCGCCAGCCCCAGGACAGGAACTCCTCTTCCGGCTGGAGCGCGGCCATGATGGCAAGGACCCCGGCGGCAAGAAGGTTGCCGGCGGGCACCCCGGCTTGGGGCCAGCTCGCCCAATAGCCGCGGCGTTTGGCGTCGCCATATTCGGCCGCCATCAACACCGCGCCGCCCCACTCGCCGCCGACCGCGAAGCCCTGGACCAGGCGCAGGGCGATGAGCGCGAGCGGTGCCCAGATGCCGATCTGGTGGTAGGTCGGCAGCAGGCCGATGAGCACGGTGGCGACGCCCATCATGACCAGGCTCAGCATCAGCAATTTCTTGCGGCCGATGCGATCGCCGTAATGGCCGAAGACAATGCCGCCGATCGGCCGGGCGACGAATCCCAGCGCATAAGTGGCGAAGGCCAACATGGTGCCGACTAGCGGATCGTAGTCGGGAAAGAACAAGCGGTTGAAGACGAGCGCGGCGGCCGAACCATAGAGAAAGAAGTCGTACCATTCGACGGTGGTGCCGATCATGCTGGCGGCAATGACGCGGCGGAGGGGGGTCTTACCGGCGGCTTCAGTCATAGGCACCCCAATGTGCCCCCGCGAAGGCGGGGGGCCAGGCGCGCGCAGCGCTTAAACTCGCGCTCCGCGCTCGGACTAGGCTCCTGCCTACGCAGGAGCACTAGCTGTTTGCAAATCTATCCGTGGCTCGCACCAACCCGTCCAGAATCCCAGGCTCGCTGTAGAGGTGACCGCCGTCGGGGATGATCTGGAGGTCGACTTCGGGCCAGGCCTTCTTGAGCGCCCAGGCGGCGCTGGGCGGGGTGCAATTGTCGTGGCGGCCCTGGACGATGACGCCGGGGATGCCGCGCAGTTTCTCGGCGCCGGCCAGCAACTGGCCTTCGTCGAGCCAGCCCTTGTTGGCCATGTAATGATTCTCGATGCGGGCGATGGCGATGGCGCGGCTGTCCTCGGTGAATTCGGCCAGCATCTCGGGGTCGGGAAGCAAGGTCACGGTCAGCCCCTCCCAATTGCTCCACGCCTTGGCGGCGGCGAGCTGGGTGGCGGGGTCCTCGGCGGTCAGCCGGCGGCGGTAGGCGGAGACCAGATCGCCGCGCTCGTCGCGGGGGACCAGGCCGTTGAAGTCGTCCCAGCCCTCGGGGAACAGCTCGGAGGCGCCATAGCGGTACAGCCAGTCGATCTCGCTTTGGTGGAACAGGAAGATGCCGCGCAGCACCAGCTCGGTGACGCGGTCAGGATGGGTTTCGGCATAAGCGAGGCTGAGCGTCGAGCCCCAGCTGCCGCCGAACACCAGCCATTTGTCGACCTTGGCGACCTCAGTCCGCAATTTCTCGATATCCTCGACCAGGTGCCAGGTGGTGTTGGCCTCCAGCGACGCGAACGGCGTCGACTGGCCGCAGCCGCGCTGGTCGAAGACGAGGATTTTATACTTGTCGGGATTGAACTGGCGGCGGTGCTTGGGGCTCGACCCGCCGCCCGGTCCGCCGTGGAGGAAGACGGCCGGCTTGCCGTCGGGGTTGCCAGACAATTCCCAATAGAGGCTGTGGCCGTCGCCGACAGCGAGCATGCCGGTCTCGAAGGGCTGAAAATCGGGGTAGAGGGTGCGGCGATCATCGGTCATGCGCGCGAGCTTTGGCGCCAAGCGCTCAGCCGTGCAAGCCGAGCATCGCCGCGACGGCATCCCTGGTCGGGGCCAACAGCTTCTGGCGGAAGGCGAAGCGCGGGGCGACAACCAACGGATAATAGGTCATGGTTGCATTGGCTTCGAACAGGACCATCGCGCCCTCGCGGTCGAAGCCGAAGTCGACGCCGAAAAAATCGAGGCCCATGCGCTCGCGGATTTCTCCGAAGATCCTGTGCACATCGTCGGGGAAGTCGCCTTCCGGGCGCACCATCAGCCGTATTTCCTCGTCGACCAGCTCCGGCCGGTCGAACATGAAGCGGTCGGCCATCTTGGTGTGGATGTTCCACTCGTCGGCGGTGGTCAGGTGGCGGAAGATGGTGCGGCCGCCGAACGACCAGATGCGAAATTTGCGGAACAGGCCGTCGGCGCTGCGATAGTCGTGGAACCGGGTGAGGATGTACTCGCCGCGGGCCACGCAGGCCGCATCGAGCTCGGCGGCGGTGCCGATCAAGCCGAGGATGACGCCGGTGTGGGTGCCAGCGAAACGGACGATCAGCGGGAAATCGAGCCCGGCGCGCTCGACCGCCGCGCTTGCCGCGCCAGGCTTCGGGTTGCGCAGCCGCAGGACCCTGGGGACGATGAGGCCGTCGATCCCGTCCAGCCGCTTCGCCACCTGGTCGCGGGTCGAGCGCAGCACGGCCTCGGGTCGGTTAATGACCCGGCCGCGATAGCCGCGCAACAGCCTGGCGACCCGTTCCAGCGTTCGCGGGTGCTGGTCGGGGTCGCTGACCAGGTTGAGCACGCATTGGTAGCGGACGGGGTCCGGGCGGACCGCTGCCTTGAGGAATTGCTTGCCGAGGTTGAACTGGTCGAAGGGCAGGGTGTCCGGAAGCAGCCGGTAGACGTCGGAATTGCCGCCGAACCGGAACCCGCCGGCTAGCCGTTCCCTGGCTGGTCCATCGCCGCCGAGAATGATGAGCAGCGGCGCGCCGGTGCCGTAATCGATCACGCCCGCCGGGCCCGGCTATAGATGCCGTAGAGGTCGGGCCGCGGATCGACGCCATAGCTGAACATCAAGGTCCGGCGCATGGCGGCGGAGCGGTTTGGCCCGCTGCGGTGCGGCGTCAGCGCGTGGAGCAGCAGCAAATCGCCGGCCTTCGCTTCGACGGCGCGGAACGACCCAAGCGCGCCATCATCGACATCGGCGAGGGTGTCGGTGAGCAGGCGCGCATGATGGCCGGGCGCGCACTCGATCGCCCCCCGTTCGGCGGGCGAATCGTCGAGGAACAGGATCGCGGTCAGGAAGCGGTGGATATCCAGGCCCATGCCCGGCCAATAAGCGCCGTCCTGGTGCGCGGCATAGCCGGCCGTGCCGGGCGGCTTGGCGATGAACTTGTCCTTCATCAGCTGCGCCTCGCCGCCAAGCAGCCGGCTTGTCATGGCGAGCAGCCGGGCGTCTTGCGCCAATGCGTTGAACGGCTGCGAAAGGTCGATGACGGGGTCCAGCCGGTCGCCGCGCGTCGGGGAATTCAGCACCGCGCCACGCTCGGCGAACAGGTCCCGCCGCGCCCACAGGCGGTCGGCCTCCAGGCGCAGCAAGGCGAGTTCGTCGTCCCCCAGGAACCTGGCGACCAGAGTCCAGCCATCGCGCGCCCAGTCGCACGCCGGCGTGGAGGGTCGCGCCATGCTGGTCATGCCCGGCCCAGCCGCCTGGACCATTCGAAGCAGCTGCCGGCCTGGTGCATGCCCAAAGTTCGGTACAGCTTTTCGCCGGCGCCACCCGCCAGGGCCACGAGGCATTGCTGTTTGATGCCCCGCGTCCGTCCGAGAGCGGCGACGTGCGACAATAGTTCGGTTGCGATCGAGTGGCGACGATAAGCCGGGTGAACGACCACATTCTTGATCCGCACGATGGCGTCGCCCCACACCGCGCTGACGGCGCCGACCGTCACGTCATCGATCTCGCCGAGGAAGGCATGCATGCCGTGCGCGCACTTGTGCCGCTCGAGGCCGGTCATGGCGGCGGCGTGATTGCGATGACCATCCGGCGATTCGGGCACGTCCTCGTGAAACGCACGTTTCCGCGCCCAGTCCTGTTCGGTGAGGACCGGCCGGAAGGTCAGCCGCGACGGTGGATCAGGCAGATTATCGGCGAACACCAGCTCCTCGCGGCAGGCATAGCCGGCATTGGCCAACAGCCGTTCCAGCGCCGCATGGCGCGCCATCAGATAGATTCGCGCCAGGCGAATGCCGCGTTCGGCCAGCCGGCTTTCGGCTTCGGCCAGCCAGGCGGGACCGCGGGCGGCAATCGCGTCGTGTTCGAGCCGATGGATGACGGAGGCCGCCGGGGCCGCAACGAAGGCCGGCGTCCAGGCGAGGACCGCGCCGGCCAAATCCTCCAGCCGGGCGCCGATCTCGAAATAGATGCGCTCGGTATCGAGCGCGCGTCCGAGCAGATCGGGGCCAGGAACCGGCCGGCCGGCGGCCTCGGCGACGCCGTTCATTTCGCCGCCGCGATCGGCCGGGCGCCGGCCAGCCGGGCCGCGCCATGAGTCGCCGCCGATCCCAGCAGCTCGAACAAAGCCTGGCGAGCCGGATCAATGACGCGTTCGATGTGCGCGAACGGCGGCTGGCTGCCAACGGGGAAGAAGCTCATCGTCGCGTTGGCCTCGAACAACAAGGCGCGGCCGTCGGCCGTGATCCCGAAATCCATGCCGAAGAAGTCGAGCCCCATGCGCTCGCGGACGGCGTCGAGCGCCGCCGATACGGCGGCCGGGAAAAGGCCCGCCGGATCGGCGATGATCCGTAGCTCCTCGGCAATCAGGCCGGAATGGTTGGCCATGAAGGAGAAGCGTTCGCGGGCGTGGATGCTCCACTGGTCGGCGCCGATCAGGTGCCGGAATATCCGCCGCCGGCCGATGAAGAAGACACGGTATTTTCGGTACAGGCGGTCTTCGCTGCGGAAGTCGACGAACTCGGTCATGACGAAGGTGCCGGGCCCGGCAATGGCGGCTTCAAGCGCCTCGGGCCCGTCGACGACGCCGATGATCCGGCCGCTGTGGGTTCCGGCGCGCCGGACGATCAGCGGGAAGGCCATATCCGCGCGCCGTGCCGCCGCCGAGGCCGCGCCCGGCCGCGGATTGCGCAAGCGAACGACCTTCGGCACGCAAAGCCCAGCGACCCCGGCCAGCCGCTTGGCGACTAGGTCGCGCGTGGTCCGCAGCACCGCGTCCGGCCGATTGACGACGCGGCCCTTGTAGCCACGGAGCAGCTTGCCAAGCGTGGCGAGGGTCCGCGGATGCTGGTCGGCGTCGGTAACCAGGTTGAGGATACAGTCGTGACCCGACAGGTCGGTGCGGCCCCGCGGCTTGAAAAAGCGCCGACCGAGGTTGAGTTCGTCGAATTGGATGCCTTCGGGAAGCAGCTTGTAGATGTCGGAATTGCCCCCGAAGCGAAAGCCGCCGTCGCTTTTGCGAGTCTCATTGTCGTCGCAGCCGGTGATCGCCAAAAGCGGCGCGGCGCGCCTTCCGATCGCGGAAAAATCATAGGCCCCATGTCCCGCCATCATGGCTGGTTGACCAAGGCGCGAAAGGCGACCTGGGACGGGGCAAGGCAGCGCTCGACATAAGCGAAGCGCGGATCGGGCATGAACGGGAAGAAGTTCATAGTCGCATTGGCCTCGAACAACACCATCCGGCCGTCGGCCGCGATCGCGCAATCCATCCCGAAACAGTCGAGCTCCATGCGCTCGGCGACCGCACCCAGCACCTGATGGACGACGGCCGGCAGCATGCCTTCGGCGTGTTCGAACAGCCGGGCTTCCTCGGCCAGAAGGTCCGGCCGCTCGGCCATGAAGCGCGCCCTCTCCCGCGCGTGGATGTCCCACCGGTCGGTGGCGATCATGTGCCGGAGGACCGGGCGCCTGCCGAAGAGGAAGAATCGATATTTGCGATAGAGCCCGTCGGCGCCGCGGAAGTCGACGAACTCCGTCAGGACATAGTCTCCGGGCTCATTCAGGCTCGCGCGCATTGCATCCATGTTTGCCACCACGCCGACGATATCGCCGCCATGCGTCCCGGCGCGCCGCAGGATCGCCGGGAAGGCGATGCCCGCCTTTTCCACCGCCGCCAGGCCGGACTTGCTGTTGCGCAGCCGGACGGTCCTGGGGACATGCAGGCCGGGAATCCCGGTCAGGCGCCGCGCCACCTGGTCGCGGGTCGTGCGCATGACCGCCTCGGGACGGTTGATCACCCGGCCGCGATAGCCGCGCAGCAGCTTGCGCAGGGTATCCAGGGTCCGCGGATGCTGGTCCGGATCGGTCACGAGGTTGATAACGCAGCGGTATTTCGAAAAATCGGGCGCGCCATGCTTCAACAATTGCCGGCTGGCGGCGAGCTGCCGGCTGAGATTGAGCTGCTCGCAAGGCGCATCGTCGCCAAGCAGTTTATGCAGATCGGAAATCCCGCCGAGGCGGACGCGGCCGGCGGCCGTGGCCTCCGGTTGTCGGTCGCTGCCGATCACGGCCAGCAGGCGCGCCGGCCGCGGCATCGTAGTGAAGTCGAGACTGTTGATTGCCCCCATCGCCTGATTGATGGCGAATGGCCGCGACGGCGGCAAGGCTCCTTCGCCGGTTTAGAAGCTCAGCTCGGCATAGATGCGCCCGACATCGCCGCCCCATTCGTTGTGAAAGCGGTCGAGCAGCCGGTCGGCGGGCGTCATGCCGCTGGCGATGACGTCGCGCAGCGGGTCGAGGAAGCCGCCTTCATTGTCGCCGCTGGGATTGAGCTCGCCGCGCGCCGTCAGCCCGGCCGAGGCCATGTCGACGACCTCGCGGGCCAGGTCGCGCATCGTGCCGCCCCCGGGCACCGGCGCGTCGAGCGCGAGCTTGGGAACGGCATGGCGCAGCGCCTGGCGCTCCTCGATCGTCCAATGCTTGACCCGGTCCCAGGCGGCGTCGAGGGTGGCGGGGTCGTAGAGCAGGCCGACCCACAGGGCCGGAAGCGCGCAGATCCGGCCCCAGCGCCCGCCATCGGCGCCGCGCATCTCCAGGAAGCTCTTGAGGCGCACTTCCGGGAAAGCGGTCGAGAGATGGTCGACGAAGTCGGATAGGCGCGGCTTCTCGCCGGGCAGCTGCGGCAATGTGCCGTCCAGGAAGTCGCGGAAGCTCTCGCCCGCGACGTCGATGTATTGGCCGTCGCGGAAGACGAAATACATCGGCACGTCGAGGGCGTAATCGCAGTAGCGTTCGTAGCCGAAGCCATCCTCGAAGACGAACGGCAGCATGCCGGTCCGGGCCGGGTCGGTGTCCTCCCAGATGTGGCTGCGGAAGCTCTTGTAGCCGTTCGGCTTGCCCTCGGTCAGCGGCGAGTTGGCGAACAAAGCCGTCGCCACCGGCTGCAGGGCCAGGCCGACCCGGAACTTCTTCACCATGTCGGCCTCGGAGCCATAGTCGAGGTTGGTCTGGATGGTGCAGGTGCGCAGCATCATGTCGAGGCCGAGCTTGCCGACGCGCGGCATGTGGCGAAGCATGATCGCGTAGCGCCCCTTGGGCATGATCGGCAGATCGGCTCGGGTCTTGTCGGGCCACATGCCAAGTCCCAGGAAGCCGAGGCCAAGGCGGTCGCCGATCATCTTGCATTGGCCGAGATGGCGGGCGGCTTCGGCACAGGTTTCGTGCAGGTTGGACAATTGCGCGCCCGACAGCTCGAACTGGCCGGCGGGCTCGAGGCTGACGGTGCCGTCGGGGCCGGCCAAAGCGATGATTTTGCCGCCTTCCTCGACCGGCCGCCAGCCGAACTCGGTCAGGCCGATCAGCAGGTCGCGGATGCCGCCGGGCTCGCCCCAGGACGGGGCGCGGTGGTCGGTGACGCGATAGACGAACTTCTCGTGCTCGGTGCCGATCCGCCACGCCTCGCGCGGCTTCTCGCCGCCGGAGAATACGGAGATGAGGTCGTCGCGGCTCTCGATCGGGCGATGTGTCGCCGGCGTGTCGTCGGTGCGGGTGGTCATTTGCAACGCGCGTTAGCGCCAGTCCCCGGCCAGCGCCATATATGTTGTGACCGCCGCTAGCGCCGCGGTTTCGGCGCGCAGGATACGTGGGCCGAGGCTGATGGGGATCGCGCCGGGCGCGGCGCGGATCGCCGTGCGCTCCTCGTCGGTGAAGCCGCCCTCGGGGCCGGTGAGGATGGTGGCGGGGCCGGGTTTGAAGGCGCTGGCCGCCGGCTCGCCGCCGCTCTCGTCGGCGAAATAGAGGGTGCGGTCCGTGTAGCTACTCAGGAACGCATCGAGCGATCGTGGCTCGGCGATTTGGGGGACCGTCGTGCGGTTGCATTGCTCGGCAGCCTCGATGGCGATGGCTTGCAGCCGCTCCAGTTTGACCCGCTCGACGATGGTGCGCCGCGTCGTCACCGGCAGCAGGCGGGCGATGCCGAGCTCGGTC
>JAKFFL010000034.1:0-5331 GCA_036675225.1 Sphingomonas sp.
GTATCTAGCCTGGGGCTATGTCGGTCTGCGTATCCTACACAGCCTGATCCAGTGCACGACGAACATCGTCAAATATCGCTTCCCGATCTTCGCGCTCGCCTCCCTCTGCCTACTCGGGCTGACGGTGCACGCCGGCGCGCGGATCATCCACGACTGCCTGGGCTGGTAGGTCAGCGGCTGAAGGCGGCGGCCAGCTCGATGTGCGTCGACCAGCGGAACTGGCCAACCGGCCGCGCCCAGTCGAGCCGGTAGCCGCCGCCGGCGAGGATCGCGGCATCGCGGGCGAAGGTCGCGGGGTTGCAGCTGACATAAGCGATGCGGGGGACTGGTGATGCCGCGATCTGCTTCACCTGCTCCTCGGCGCCGGCGCGCGGCGGATCGAGGACGACGGCGTCGAACGCGGCGAGCTCCCCGGCGTCATAAGGCCGCCGGTAGAGGTCGCGGTGCTCGGCGTTGACCGGCCGCCCGGCCCGGCGTGCCGCCGCCAGCAGCGCCACCACGGCATCGCGCGAAGCTTCCGCGGCGGTCACTTGCCCGTCGAGCGCGAATGCGAAGGTGCCAAGGCCGGCGAACAGATCGGCCGGGCGGGCAGCGCCGCCCAACGCCTCGCGGACCGCGGCGGCCAGCGCCGCTTCGCCGTCGAGCGTGGCCTGTAGGAAGGCGCCAACCGGCAACGCCACCGGAACGCCCGACATGGTCACGGTCGCCGGCACCGGCTCATAACGAATTTCGGGTCCGTGGCCTTCGTCGAGGCTGAGCCGCGCCAGGCCATGTGCTTCGGCGAAACCGGTCAGCGCCTCGGCGGCGGCAAGCCCATCGGCTTCGACGCCCTTGATTGCCAGGTCGACGCCCTGGTCGGCCAGGGTCAGCTGCACATCGGCAATGCGCCGCGGCCGCAGCAGGGGCGCCAGCAGCCGGCGGAGCGGGCCGACCAAAGCGAACAGCTCAGGCCGCAGGACATGGCATTCGCGCATGTCGATAATATTGGTCGAGCGGGCGGCATTGAAGCCGATAGCGACGCCCTGCCCCGCCCTCAATGCCCGCAGCGCGGCCCGGCGCCGGCTGTTGGGCGGCGACAGATGCGGCTCGCGGATGTCGGTCTTGAGCCCGTGCTGGGCGAGCCCGCCCGCGACCCGGTCCTTGAGATAAGCAAAATAAGCCTCGTCGTTGACATGCTGCAGCTGGCAGCCGCCGCATTCGGGAAAATGGCGGCACGGCGGCGGCTGGTGATTGGGGCCCGGCTCGACCGTCCCGTCCTCCAAGAGCAAGTCCCCCGGCGCGGCGAACGCCGCGTGACGGCCAGTGGCGGTGACTCCGTCGCCGCGCGCGGCGATGCGGACGATGGCCTCGCTCACCGGCAGAGCGCGAGAGAGTGCGGCAAGGCCTCGACCAGATCGTCGGCGATCATGGCGGGTCCGGCGATCTCGGCGGCGCGGCCGTGCAGCCAGACGGCGGCTGAGGCGGCCTCGAACCCGGCCATGCCCCGCGCCCGAAACGCCGCGACCATCCCGGCCAGCACGTCGCCCGTCCCGGCGCTCGCCAGCCATGGGGGCGCCGGCGGCGCGAAGCCAAGCCTGCCGTCGGGCGCCGCCACCAAAGTATCCGCACCCTTGTAGATGACGATTGCGCCCGAGCGCCGCGCCGCCTCCAGCGCCCGCTCGGCCTTGCCGCCCCCCAGGTCACCGAACAATCGGACAAATTCGCCTTCGTGCGGGGTGATGACCGCGTCATGGCCTTTCAGGCGCTCCGGCTCGCCGACATGGGCGATGGCGTCGGCGTCGATCACGACCGGCGCCTTCGACGTCAGCGCCAGCGTCAGCACCTGTGGAATGTCGCCCATCCCCGGCCCGACCAGCACCGCGCCGATGCGCGGGTCCTCGAGCGTGGCGGTATCGGTCTGGACGATGGCGGAGGGCAAATTGTCGATGCTGCGCGACGTGCTGACTCGGACATAGCCGGCCCCGGCCCGCGCCGCGGCCTTGGCGGCCAGCGCGATTGCTCCTGGCATCTTGCCCGACAGCATATGCACGAGCCCACGGTCATATTTGTGGCCACCGGCAGCAAGCGGCGGCAGTTCAGGCGCGCCGATTTGGTGCCAGACTCCGGCGACCGCGATGCCGATGTCGACGAGGACGACTCGCCCCATCCGCGCCATCGCCGGCATCAGCCGGTGCGCCGGCTTGAGCGCGCCGAAGGTCACGGTCAGGTCGCAAGCCGGGGCCGGCGACAGCAAGGCTCCGCCGTCCGTCTCGACCCCGCTCGGCAGGTCGCAGGCGACGACGATCCGCGAGGCCGCCGCCAGCTCCCGCAAGCGGCCCGCCACGTCCTCGGCCAGGGGCCGCGTCAGGCCTGTCCCGAACAGGCAATCAACCAGCACCGCCGACGGCTCGGCGGCGACGAAATCTTCAGCCGGTCCGCCCCATTGCGAACGGGCCCATTGCGCCGCCTCGCTCGCTGGCTCCGCCAGCGCCGCGACGCGGACCGGAACGCCGCGCTTGCGCAGGTGGCGCGCGGCGACAAAACCGTCGCCGCCATTATTGCCTGGCCCGCACAGGATCAGTGCCGGCCGGTGGCCGGCATATTCGAAGACCGCCTCGGCCAGCGCCTCGCCGGCGCGCTCCATCAGCGTTTCGATGCTCGTGCCGGCATCGACCGCCGCGGCTTCGGCGGCTCGCATCTGCTCGGCGGTCAGGATCGGGCGGCTCATGGCCAACGGCTTAGCGCAAGAAGGTCGCCAGATGCCACCAAGGCCCGGGCGCGGTTGCCGCCGCCGCGTCGCGAGCCGCCTCGCTGTCGAACAAGGCAAAGCAGGTCGCGCCCGACCCCGACATGCGGACGAAGGTCGCGCCCTCGCGGCTGCGGAGCCAATCGAGCACACCGCTAATCTCCGGGACCAACCCAATGGCGGGCGCTTCCAGATCATTGCGCCCTTGCCGCCAGTCACCCAATGGCCCGCGATCCTCGCCGTCCCATTGCGCAAATGCCGCGCCGGTCGGAAGCGGGATGCGCGGGTTGACCAGCAGCACCGGTGAGCCGGCGATGCCGGGATCGTCGAGAAGCTCCAGCTCATCCCCCGCCCCGCCGCCGCGCGCGGCCATGCTGACCAGGCAGGCGGGGACGTCGCTGCCCAGCGCCGGCGCCAGCACCGCCGCATGGGCCGGGTCGACGCGCCACAACCTGGTCAGCAGGCGCAGCGCCGCCGCCGCGTCGGCCGAGCCGCCGCCGATGCCCGACGCCACCGGCAAATTCTTTTTTAGGCGCAGCCTGGCCCCAGCCGCGACACCGGTCCGCGCTCGCAGCGCCTCGGCGGCCTGCATCACCAGATTGTCGTCGGCAATGTCACCCGCGAACGGCCCGCTGGCCGACAAAGTCAGATCGTCGGCGGCTTCAGCCTCGACCAGATCGCCGTCTGTGCAGAAGGCGAAGATGGTCTCGATGTCGTGCCGCCCGTCCGGCCGCCTGCCCCGCACGTGCAGCGCCAGGTTGAGCTTGGCCGGCGCCAGCTCGGAAAAGCGGATCAAGGCGCCGCCGTCGCCAGCGTCAGCCCGAGCGCGATCTTCGATTCGATTCGCGCCTTGTCGCCGCCCTCGGCGTTGACCAGCGCCGCGCGCCAGGCGAAGCGCGCCTCATAGCGCCGTCCGGCGGTGAACAAGGCATCGCCGAGATGTTCCTGGATCTCCGCCTGGGCCGGGTCGGCGGCGGCAGCACGCTGTAGGGTGGCGATCGCCTGCGGCAGCCGGCCGCGCTTATATTCGGCCCAGCCAAGCGAATCGGTGATCGACGCATCGTCAGGCCTGAGCGCGCTGGCCTTGCGGACCATCGCCTCGGCCGCGTCCATGTCCTCGCCGCGCTCGAGCTTGCCGTAGCCGAGGAAGTTGAGCAGCAAGGGATGGTCGGGCCGCTCCCCGAGCGCCAGCGCCAGCTCGGCCTTGGCTTCCTCCCACTGGCCCGATTCCTCGAGCGCGCTGGCCCGGTAGAGGCGCAGCATCCAGGGCTCGTCGGAGCTGGCCGAGTTCGCCGACCGTTGGATGGCGCGCGCATAGGCATCGGCGGCGGCCGGGAAATTCTCCATCTCGATATGAACCACGCCCAGCCGCGAGAAGGCGTCGGGCCCGGGATTGGCGGCGATGATCTCCTGTGCCCGCCTAAGCGCCTCCGGCTCACGGCCCGAATCGATGAGGATTCGAACCTCGGTATCGGCGGCCTGGCTGGCGAAGGGGTCCGACGGGTCGATGCCGTGCAGGATATCGAGCGCGTCGGTCGGCCGGTCGTCGTCCTCGAGCAGCAATGCGAGCAGGATCGCGCCGGCGCTGTTGTGCGGGTCGGCGTAGCGCGCGACCTGTGCGAACGCGATCGGCAGTGCCTTGTTCTGCAGCCGGCCCAGCGACAGTGACAGCCCGACCATCAGCTCGCCGAATGCCTTTTCGCTCGAATCGATGCCAAGGCCGGTCGGCTTGCCGGCGCCGATCCGGGCCCGTCCCTGGGCCAGGGCCGCGCCGGCGCCGTCGAGCATCGCCAATGCCTGCGCGCGGTCGCCGGCGGCAAGGAAGCCATCGGCCAGAGCCAGCCGCAACCGGTCGGCCCTGCCGCCCGCCGACGCCAGCGCCACCTTTGCGAATGGCGCCGCTTCGCGCGGGCGCTTGAGCCTGAGATGGATGAGCGCCTTCTGCTCGTTGAGCTGGCCGGCGAGCGCGCTGCCCGGCGTTACCTGGGCAAGCACGTCGAGGGCCTTGCCATTGCCCCGTTCGGCCAGCGCCCAGGCCTCGATGAACGGCGCCAGGAAGGAGGAATCAATGATTCCCTGCTTGGTCCGCAAGATTTCCAGGGCATTCTTGTCGCGCCCGGCATGCAGCTCGTCGGCGACCAATAGCAGCCTCAGGTCGAGCGGAGTTTGCGCGATCGGCAAGTCGCGGCCCAACTGCAGCGCCAGCTTGACGTCGCCGGCGGCGATGGCGCCGGCGATGGCCCGGCGCCTCAGGCTCATGTCGTCGGGCCGTTCGCGCGACAGGTTGGCGAACAATTGCGCGGCCCGCGCCGGGTCGCCGAGCGCATCCGCCGCCCGCGCGGTCACATAGGTCGAAAGCTCGTCGGCGTTCGCGGCCCGGGCAATCGCCGGTGCCGGCAAAGCGGCGGCAAGGCCCGCGAGGCCGGCGAGCAACAAGGGCGGCGTCCTACATGTTCGGGTAATTGGGGCCTCCTCCGCCTTCCGGTGTCACCCAGTTGATGTTCTGGGTCGGGTCCTTGATGTCGCACGTCTTGCAATGGACGCAGTTCGCCGCATTGATCTGAAGGCGCGGTGAACCGCCCTCGTCGACGAACTCATAAACCCCC
>JAKFFL010000033.1:0-5282 GCA_036675225.1 Sphingomonas sp.
ACCCCGGCGGTCGCAAACAACGCGCCACCGATGTGATTGTTACGTTGGCGCGGCACCCTAACGGCGAAATTCGGCTTGTGAAGCCGGTTGTTCGACGAAGGGCTTCCCTGTTAGGCGAGCGGCGCGATGCTCAACGATTCAAGCTCGACCTTGTCCCTGCTCGAAACCCGCCGTTCCGGCCGGCCGCGCGAAATGACCGGCCCCGGTCCGAGCGAAGATGAGCTTGAGCGCATGCTGGCAATCGCGGCGCGCTCGCCCGACCATGGGAAGCTCGCCCCCTGGCGCCTGGTGATCGTCGACTCCGATCAGCGCGACCGGCTCGCGGTGTTGCTCCACGATGCGCTTGCCGCATGCGACCCTGGCGCGACCCCGGCGCGTCACCAGAAGGAAGACGAGTTCGCGCATTACGCCGGGCAGCTGGTGGTGCTGATTTCGGCACCGGTCGAAGGCCACAAAATCCCGGTCTGGGAACAGCAATTGTCGTGCGGCGCGGTCGGCATGAACCTGCTGCTGGCCGCCCATGCGATGGGCTTTGTCGCCGGCTGGCTGACCGGCTGGCGCGCCTATGACGAGCGTGTCCGCGCCGCCTTCTGCGGCCCGGGCGAGCGCATCGCCGGCTTCGTGTTCGTCGGCCGGCCGGGACGAGAGATCGAGGAGCGCCCGCGTCCCGCGCTGGAAGATGTGGTCAGGCGTTGGGCGCCGGACTGAGTTCCTCCCTGCGAGGCGAAGCCTCGTGAGGAGGATTTGCCTTTCGTTCCGCGCTGCTGTATTACCACAGCATGACGCTCCGCACCTCGCACGAAAAGCCCGTTTACGTCCGCCTGCGGGAAGTGATCGCCGATGCGATCCTCGCCGGCCGCTTTGCCGACGGCGATCCCTTGCCCTCGGTCCGGGCGCTCGCCGCCGAGGAAGGCGCCAACCCGCTGACCGTCGCCAAGGCCTATCAGGGCTTCCAGGACGAAGGGCTGATCATCGTCAAGCGGGGCGTTGGCATGTTCGTCGCCCCCGGCGCCCGTGCGAGGCTTCGGGATTCGGAGCGCACGACGTTCATCCGCGACGAATGGCCTTTGGTGCGCGAGCGCATGAAGCGGCTTGGAATCGATGCCAGCGAATTGCTTGGAACCGAACGCGCCTAGGCCAAGGATTCCGCCGGGACCGCGTAAAGCATCGCCGCCCCCGCTTCCGCGCCGGCTGCCAGACCCAGGGCTTCGGGCACCAGGACACTGTTGAAAAAATCCGCCGCCGCGCGCTTGGCGGCGTGGAATTCGTCGTCGCCGACGATGTTCGCCTGCCGCTCGAGCAGCCAGCCGCCGACCAGCACCGCGCACATGGTGAGGAACGGATAGCTTCCGGCCAGCCGATCGTCGCCGCCCGCCTGGCGCAGGCTGGTGGCGGCGACTTCGACCGCGTCGGCCAGCGCAATGATGCGCGGGTCGGCGGCTTCGTCGCGGATGTCGGCGATCAGCAGGTCGAAGGCGGCGCCGCCGTCGAGCCCGAGCTTGCGGCCGACCAAATCGGCGGCCTGGATGCCGTTGGTGCCTTCGTAGATCGGGGCGATTCGGGCGTCGCGCAAATACTGGGCGGCGCCGGTTTCCTCGATGAAGCCCATGCCGCCGTGGACCTGGATGCCGAGGCTGGCGGCCTCGCAGCCGACATCGGTCGCCCAGGCCTTGGCCAGCGGCGTCAGGACGTCGGCGCGCATCGCCGCCGCTTGGTTGCCGCGCGCGCCGCGATCGGCCTGGCCGAAGGCGTAATAAACGAGGCTGCGCGCGGCCATGGTCAGGCTGCGCATCCTCAATAGCATGCGGCGCACGTCCGGGTGGTCGGCGATCGCCTTGCCGCCCTGGCGCCGATCGAGCGCGTAAGCAACGGCGCGCTGGGTTGCCGCCTCGGCGATGCCGACGCCCTGCACGGCAACATTGAGCCGGGCATTGTTCATCATCGTGAACATGGCGCGCATGCCGGCCAACTCCGGCCCGACCAGCCAGCCGGTGGCGCCGCCCTCGTCGCCGAAGCTCAGCACGCAGGTCGGCGAGGCGTGGATGCCCAGCTTGTGCTCGATAGAGACGCAGCGGAGGTCATTGCGGCGGCCGTCGGGCAGCACCTTGGGGACGAGGAACAAAGAAATGCCGCGCGTGCCCTGCGGCGCGCCCGGGGTCCGCGCCAGCACCAGATGGATGATGTTGTCGGCCAGATCATGCTCGCCATAGGTGATGAAGATCTTGGTGCCGGTGAGCCGCCAGCTACCATCGTCATTGGGATCGGCGCGGGTCTTCAGCGCGCCGACGTCGCTGCCGGCCTGGGGCTCGGTCAGGTTCATGGTCGCCGGCCATTCGCCGCTGACGATGTTGAGCAGATAATCGCGCTTGAGTTCAGCGCTGCCGTGGCGCTCAAGCGCCTCGATCGCGCCCTGACTCAAGACCGGCAGCAGCGCGAAGGCCGGGTTGGCGGCGTTCAGATCCTCGATCAGCGCCGCCGACAGGCTGAGCGGCAGCCCCTGCCCGCCCGCGCTTTCCGGGGCCGACAGCCCCATCCAGCCGCCGTCGACGAAGGTGCGCCAGGCCTGCTGGAAGCCGGGCGGCATGGTGACGGCGCCATCCTTCCAGCGCGCTCTTTGCTCGTCGCCAATCCGGTTCAATGGCGCGAACTCGCCCTCGGCCAATGCAGCGGCACCCGCCAGCACCGCATCTACGATCTCGAGGTCGTTGCTGAGCTCGGCGATGCGGACGACATGGTCGAGGACGAAGCGCTGATCGGCAACGGGACACTTGATGCTCATGGCCGCGCACCTTAGCGAGCCCGCCATGGCCCTGCCAGAGACCCACGTCATGCCGTTCGGCGGAGCGGCCATCGCCGAGGCGGCGCGGCTGGTGCGGGCCGGCGAGCCGGTCGCGATGCCGACCGAAACGGTCTATGGCCTCGCCGCCGACGCCACAAATGCGGAGGCGGTCGCGCGCATCTACGCCGCCAAGGGCCGGCCGAGCTTCAACCCGCTCATCGTCCATGTGTCAGACCTAGCGGCGGCCGAGGCGATTGGCGAGTTCAACGCGCAAGCGCGGGCTTTGGCCAAGCAGCATTGGCCGGGGCCGCTAACCCTGGTGGTGCCGCTGCGGAAGGATGCGACGATCGCCGCGCTGGTCACGGCGGGCCTGCCGACCATCGCGCTGCGGGTGCCGGCGCATGCCGCGATGCAGGCGCTGCTGCGCGCCACGGGAAGGCCGCTGGCGGCGCCGTCGGCCAATGCCAGCGGGCGAATCAGCCCGACCCGCGCCGCGCACGTACTCGCCAGCCTGCGCGGGCGAATCCCGCTGATCATCGACGGCGGGCCGACCGAGCGGGGAATCGAATCGACCATCATCGCGGCCACCGGTCAAGCATTGCGCCTGCTGCGGCGCGGCCCGGTCGAGGTCGATGCCGAAGAGTCATCGGACAGCGTCGAGGCACCGGGCATGCTCGCCAGCCATTACGCCCCGTCCAAGCCTCTGCGCCTCGACGTCACCGAGGCGCGCGACGGCGAATATCTGATCGGCTTCGGCCCGGTGCGCGGAATCGTGTCGCTGAGCGAAAGCGGCGACCCGACCGAGGCCGCCGCGCGCCTGTTCGACCTGCTTCATGAGGCCGAAGCCGCGCCGGAGCCGCGCATCGCCGTCGCACCCATCCCCGGCGAAGGCCTCACTGCCGCGATCAGGGATCGCCTGCAAAGGGCATCGGCACCGCGCCCATGAAAAAGGGGCGGCCGAAGCCGCCCCTTCCATTATCTTCTATAGTTCGATGCTTATTCGCTGCCGGGTGCCGGCGTTGCCGTTTCGGCAGCGGGCTCGACCTCGGCGATGGGCGCAGCCGCATCGACGGCAGCGCCCGTGTCGACAAAAGTCGCCTCTGCAACCGGGGCCACTTCCGCCACCGACGAGGTCGTGGCGGCTGTTTCCGCGGCGACCGGTACCAGGGTGATCTTCAGCGGATTGGGCGTCAGGTTATTCATTGAGCCGTTGGTGCCATCGACAATACCGCCGATGACGCCGCCGAGGATGATGTTGCCGGCGCCGGCAACCGCGCCGCCGCCGCCGAGCTTGCTGTCAACCGTCACGGTCTGGGACTGATAGCCCTCTTTCTTGACGGTCGCGGTGAAGCCGGGCTTGCGCTTCAGCTTCATCTGACACGGCGTGATGCACTGCTGGCCGTTCGACAAGGTGACTTCGGCCTTGTCCGGCGAGGATTCGATGTTGAATTTCTGCGACGTGCCGCGGGTGACCGTGGCGCAGGCAGACAAAGAGATAGCGGCTGCGGCGACGCCGCAGGCGAAAACGATTTTCTTCACTTGAGAGTACCCCCAAACAAGCGGGCAGCAGGACGCTGCCGCGCGTGCTGGCTTGCATAGGAAGTCACCCGAAACAATAGGCCATTTTGGCCGGAAAAGACGATTTTCAATGAACTATATCCGGCCTGCAACGCTAGGCGTCAGCCTCGCTCTTCACCCGCGCCTGGAAGCTCTTTCGGAGCTTCTGCAGCTTGGGCGGAATGTGGGCGATGCAATAGGGGTTGCTTTGGCCTTCGCCGGACCAATAATCCTGGTGAGAGTCCTCGGCCGGGTACCATTCGCTCTTGGGCTCGATGGTGGTGACGATCGGCAGGCCGATGTCGGCTTGGGCGCGGGCGATGGCGGCGCGGGCCTCGGCGGCCTGGGCCTCGTCCCGCGGGAAGATCGCCGAGCGGTATTGGGTGCCGATGTCATTGCCCTGGCGGTTGAGCTGGGTCGGGTCGTGGGTGACGAAGAAGATGTCGAGCAAATCGGCGAAACGGATTTGCTCGGGATCGAAGGAGACTCGGATCGCCTCGGCATGGCCTGTGTCGCCGCCGCAAACCTGCTTGTAGGTCGGATTGACAGTCGAACCGCCGGTATAACCGCTTTCGACCTTGCTCACCCCGACGACATCGAGGAACACCGCCTCGGTGCACCAGAAGCACCCGCCCGCCAGTACCGCGACCTCGTCCATCACCATCTCCTTTTGCATCGGAGATAGGTATGGCCGTCCGAATTGGAAAGTTTCAGACCGTCAGGCCTGCTTGTAGCTGGCCTTGAGGCTGGCGAGCTCGAGCCGTTTGCCGATCCATTCGGCCAGCTCCTCGAACTTCAGCGGCTTGTCGAAGACGATCCCGGCCTTGCGGTCCGAGAACCAGCGCACCTCGCCCTTGATCGGGCGCAGGCTCTCGACCACGACCACCACCTGCTTGCCGAGGCAATATTCCTCGATCGGCTCGATCTTCATGCCGGCCAGCGAAAT
>JAKFFL010000058.1:0-5254 GCA_036675225.1 Sphingomonas sp.
CGGCCTGTTCATCGGCCTCGATGGCGACGTCGACGGCATGGTCCACATGTCGGACATCGCCTGGGGCGTGACCGGCGAGGAGGCGCTGGCGCTCCATCACAAGGGCGAGAGCGTCAAGGCGGTCGTGCTCGACGTCGATGTCGAGAAGGAGCGCATCTCGCTCGGCATGAAGCAGCTTGAGCGCGGCGGCGTTTCCAAGGGCGCGGCGGCCGGCGGCGCCGGCGGCGGCGTCAACCGCGGCGAGACGGTCACCGTCACCGTGCTCGAGGTCAAGGACGGCGGGCTCGAGGTCCAGGTCGGCGACGATGGCGTCACCGGCTTCATCAAGCGCATCGATTTGGGCCGCGACCGCGACGAGCAGCGCCCCGAGCGCTTCCAGGTCGGCCAGAAGTTCGACGCCCAGGTGTCGGGCTTCGACCGTAGCAAGAAGCCGACCTTCTCGATCAAGGCGCTGCAGATCTCCGAGGAGAAGCAGGCGGTGGCGCAGTACGGCTCGTCCGACAGCGGCGCCTCGCTCGGCGACATCCTCGGCGCCGCCCTCAAGGAAAAGCAAGCCGCCGCCAAGGCCGAGCCGGACGCGGAGGCCAAGCCCGAGCCCAAGGCGAAGAAGGCCAAGGCCGAGCCCAAGGCTGACAAGGCCGAGGCCAAGGCTGACAAGGCCGAGAAGGCCGAGAAGGCCGAGGCCAAGCCGAAGAAGGCGAAGAAGGCCAAGGCCGACGAAGCCGAGGCCGCGCCAAGCGAGGCGGACGCCGCCGCTGCCGAGGCGGACGCTCCGGCCGAAGCGGAGACGGCCGCGGCCGACAAGGCCTGACCCGCTTCGGGCTTGCGTGAACAGGAGGGCGCGGCGGCTTCGGCTCCCGCGCCCTTTTCACTGGCTATCGATACAGGGCCGCAACGTTCATCGCGGATGCACTCTTTTCCTTTGCAGAAGAGGCTGATAGGTGATGGCCAAACCCGCGGGGGGCGGGGAATAACCATATTCGCGGGGACAATCATGATCCGTTCCGAACTGGTCCAGAAGCTTTGCGGCGACTTTCCCGACCTCACGCAGCGTGAGATCGAGGGCGTCGTCGCCGCTTTGTTCGACAGCATCACCGACCAGCTGGCCACCGGCGGCCGAGTCGAGCTGCGTGGCTTCGGTGCCTTTTCGACCCGCAACCGCGACGCCCGCATCGGCCGCAACCCGCGCACCGGCGCGGCGGTCGACGTCGACGCCAAGCGCGTGCCCTATTTCAAGCCGGGCAAGGAAATGCGCGAGCGCCTCAACCTGGGCGAAGCCACCGCCGACTTATGAATTGACGCATGCCGTCCGCCTGATGGACAGGTGGCCGATGCGGACGTGGCGGAACCGGTAGACGCTGGAGACTTAAAATCTTCTGCCCGATTGGGCGTGCGGGTTCGAGTCCCGCCGTCCGCACCAGCCTGAAGTCGCGAACGTCCGGCGGACGGTCGCGACTTCCGGCTGACGCCTCAGACCGCTTCAGCAACATTTCTCAAGTCCTGTCCCGCGCCGGGACATCGGGCAACGAACCGCGATCTTCGCCGTTGAAGCCGCATGGTAAACGCGGCATTAACCTTTTCCATGACGACCCGGCGCCCACCTTTCGACCCGCGCTCATTCGGCCGACGCAGCCCGTTCCTGGGCGAAGCGATGGCCGCGCCCGCTGCGGCGGCCAGCGATGACTGGCGGTTGTTCGCGATGACCTACGTCGCCGGCTTCGCGTTCGTTTCGATTTTCCTGGTCTAGTCACAGGCCAAATGCAGCTTCCAACCTAACCAGGCGGCGACCAGGCACATCGCCGCGACGAGCAGCAGCTGGCCGACCGGGCCGACGCCGAAGCTGCTCAGGGTGAAGGCGAGGATCGAGCCGCCGACCATGGCGCCGGAATTGACGATATTGTTGGCCGCCACCGTCCGCGCCGTCTGCGACTTGTCGACGGTGGTGGTCAGGAAGGCGTAGAGCGGCACCACGAACATGCCGCCGAAAATCGCAACGCCGAGCAGCGCGGCGATCATGAAGCCGGCGCTGGGGTGGAAAATGAAATTGCCGAGCGTGGTCAGCTCGTTGCCGTGGTCGCCCCAGTTGAGGGCGACGAGGTAGAGCAGCAGGACGAACAGCGCCATCAGGATCACCGACACCGGCGCGAAACGGGCCGAGACCTGGCTTTTGAGCAGGCGGTTGATCAGCACCGAGCCGATGGCGATGCCGATCGAGAAGATGGCGATGAACAGGCTGGCGACCTGCTCGTCGGCGCCAAGCACGTTCTTCACCAGCGGCGGGAAGATGATGATCAGCACCGCTCCGATGGTCCAGAAGAAGCTGATCGCCAGGATCGCCAGGAACAGCCGCGGGATGTGCATGGTCTCGCTGACCAGCCGGATCGAGGCGCGGACGATATGCCAGTCGGGCCTGACCCGCTCCGCGGCCGGCGGCGCCGGCGGCACCTGGCGCCCGGCGAGCAGGCCGAGGACGGCAAGGCCGAGGGTGGCGATTACCGCCAGCATGGCGTCGTCGGCCAGCAGTCCGGCCATGATCGTTCCAAGCAGGATGGCGATATAGGTCCCGGCCTCGACCAGGCCGGTGCCGCCGAGCACCTCGTCCTTGTGCAAATGCTGAGGCAGAATGGCGTATTTGATCGGCCCGAAGAAGGTCGAGTGCACGCCCATGGCGAAGACCGCCAGCAGCATCAGCGGGATATTCTCGAGCAGCAGGCCGGCGCCGCCGACGACCATGATGAAGATCTCGACCGTCTTGACGATGCGGATGATGCGCGCCTTGTCATGATCGTCGGCGAGCTGCCCGGCGAGCGCCGACAGCAGGAAGAAGGGGAGAATGAACAACCCTTGCGCGATGGCGTTGAACTGCGCTTCCCGCGCCGCGTCCGAATAGAGCTGGTAGGTGACGAACAGCACGACGCCCTGCTTGAACAGGCTGTCGTTGAAGGCGCCGAGAAACTGGGTCGCGAACAATGGCGCGAACCGCCGCGCGCGAAGCAGGTGGGTGACGTTCTGCATCAAGGGGGCGGCACTCTTGCGGACTGTCCGGCGGCAATAGCCAGCTTTGCGCTTCGCTCCAAACCTTATAACCATGCGAACAATGCTGACGGTGCCCAACCTGCTGACGCTGTCGCGCATCCTGGCGGTGCCGATCCTGGTGTTCCTGCTGTGGCGGCCGACGCCGATCGATTACGCCATCACCTTCGTCCTCTATTGCCTGGTCGGCATCACCGATTATTTCGACGGCTATCTCGCCCGCGCCCAGGGGCAGATCTCGCGGCTCGGCCAGTTTCTCGACCCGATCGCCGACAAGATCATGGTCGCGGCGGTCATCGTCATGCTGATGGCGTCGCGCGAGGCGGACGGCGATCCGCCCGTCATCCAGGATTTCAGCATCATCCCGGCGCTGGTCATCCTGTTGCGCGAGATTATTGTTTCGGGCCTGCGCGAATATCTGGCGCCGCTCAATGTTTCGATGCCGGTCAGCACGCTCGCCAAGTGGAAGACGACGCTGCAGCTGGTGTCGCTCGGCGGGCTGATCCTGGGCGGCGCCTTTCCGGCGGAAGCATGGATCCATCAGGTCGGCCTCGCCAGCCTGTGGGCGGCGGCGGCGCTGACCCTGATTACCGGTTACGATTACCTGCGCATCGGGCTCAGGCACATGGATTGAGCAGGGCGGCGCACTAATCGATTTTGCTGCGGTTGCTGACCAAGTTTAATCGTTTTCGCAGCTGTCACACCGCGCGTAGTCAGACTGGCTGGCACAGATGGAGGGCACGGACATGGACGCGAAAACCGGCGATTCGATGGGGTGCCCAGCCCGACCGACCACAGTGCGCTCGCTGCTCGGCCGCCAGAACCGCGACTGGTGGCCGGAATCGCTGCCGATCGATATCCTCCACCAGGGCGGCGTTTCTCCCGACCCGATGGGCAAGGATTTCAACTACGCCGAGGCGTTCAAGCAGCTCGACTATGATGGGCTGAAGCGCGATCTTACCGCCCTGATGACCGACAGCCAGCCATGGTGGCCGGCCGATTATGGGCATTATGGCCCGTTCTTCATTCGCATGGCCTGGCACGCGGCCGGTACCTATCGCACCGCCGACGGACGCGGCGGCGCCAACAGCGGCAACCAGCGCTTCGCGCCGCTCAACAGCTGGCCGGACAATGGCAACCTCGACAAGGCGCGGCGGCTGCTGTGGCCGATCAAGCGCAAATACGGCCAGAACATCAGTTGGGCCGACCTGTTCATCCTCGCCGGCAATGTCGCCATCGAATCGATGGGCGGGCCCACGTTCGGCTTCGGCGGGGGCCGCGAGGACATCTACGAGCCGGAGCGCGACGTTTATTGGGGGACCGAGGAGCAGTGGGTCGGCCAAGAGGGCAACAGGACCCGGATCCTGCCCGAGGAGCAGCTCGAACTGGAGAATCCGCTGGCCGCGATCCAGATGGGCCTGATCTACGTCAATCCGGAGGGTCCGGGTGGCAATCCCGACCCGTTGCAGTCGGCACGCGACATCAAGATCACCTTCGAGCGAATGGCGATGAGCCATGAGGAAACCGTCGCGTTGACCGCGGGCGGCCACACGTTCGGCAAGGCGCACGGCGCCGGCGATGCCAGCCTGGTCGACGCGGCTCCGGAAGCCGCCGATATCACGTTGCAAGGTCTCGGCTGGGCGAGCGCGCATGAAAGCGGCTTCGGCGAGCACACAATCACCAGCGGCATCGAAGGGTCCTGGGTGAACACGCCGACCGAATGGTCGGAGAATTATTTCCGCCTGTTGTTCGACTACGAATATGAACTGGTGAAATCGCCCGCGGGCGCCAAGCAATGGCAGCCAATCGACCAACGCGAAGAAGACATGGCGCCGGCGGCGCATGACCCCAACAAGCGCGTGCCGACGATGATGACGACCGCCGACATGGCGCTGAAGATGGACCCCGAATTCCGCGTGATTTCGGAGAAGTTCCGCGACGACCATGAGGCGTTCAAGGACGCCTGGGCGCGCGCCTGGTTCAAGCTCACCCATCGCGACATGGGGCCCAAGATCCGCTATCTCGGGCCGGAAGTCCCAGTCGAGGACCTGATCTGGCAGGACCCGATCCGGGTCGGCTCGATGCCGTCGGACGGCGACGTCACCGCTTTCATCGGCAAGATCCTCGCGGCGGGGCTCAGCATCGGCCAGTTGGTGAAGACGGCCTGGGCCTCGGCCTCGACCTATCGGCGGTCCGACCATCGCGGCGGCGCCAATGGCGC
>JAKFFL010000082.1:0-5143 GCA_036675225.1 Sphingomonas sp.
CACCAGCAGATGCGGCGGGCGCTCGGCCTTGGCCGATAGCAGCAGCCGCTGCGAGACCCCGAAGCGGTGCTGCTCGTCAATCACCGCCAGGCCGAGATTCCGGTAGGCGACCTTCTCCTGGAAAATGGCGTGGGTGCCGACGAGAATGTCAATCGAGCCGTCGGCCAGGCCCATCAGCACCGATTCGCGAGCCCTGCCCTTTTCACGGCCGGTGAGAATGGCGACGCGCACGCCGAGACTGTCGATCTGGCCAAGCAGGGTCGCATGATGCTGGCGGGCAAGGATTTCGGTCGGCGCCAGCAATGCCGCCTGGGCGCCGGCCTCGACCGCCGTCAGCATCGCCAGCAATGCCACCAAGGTCTTGCCGGAACCAACATCGCCCTGCAGCAGCCGCAGCATCGGCGCCGCCTGCGCCATGTCGCCACGAATTTCCTCGGTGACCCGCCGTTGGGCGCCCGTCAGGCTGTAGGGCAGGCTGAGCATTCCGGTCAGCCTGCCGTCCCCTTGCAGCGAGGCCGTCGTCTTGCGCCGGCTGTCCTGGCGAAGTACCAGCAACGCCAGCTGGTTCGCAAAAATTTCGTCATAAGCCAAACGGTTGCGTGGATCGCCTGCGGTCGGATCGGAATGCGCCTCGGCGAGCGCGGAGCGCCAGTTGCGCCATCCCTGGCGAGCCAGCAGCGACGGCTCAACCCATTCCGGCAGCTGCGGCGCGCGCTCGACCGCGGCCAGCGCCAGCTCGCGCATGCGGCGGTTGGCAATGCCTTCGGTCAGCGGATAGACCGGCTCGCGTTGCGGCAGATCGCCGGCCTTGTCGGCGCTGACGACTTCGGGATGGACGATCTGCCATTCGTCGCCATAGGAATCGAGCCGGCCGGAGACGATCCTGGCCTCGCCCATCGGCAGGCTCTTCTTCGCCCAGCCAGGGTTGTTGAAATACACCAAGGTGATGGTGTTGCCGTCACTGTCGCTGGCGAACACCCGCATCGGCCCGCGCCCGCCTTGCCGGCTCTCGAACGGGGTCAGCGCGAGGACGACGTGGTGACCAAGCAAGGCCGCGCTTGCCGCTTTGGCATGGACCCGCTCGATGGTGCCGGTCGGCAAGTGGAAGGCCATGTCGATGACGCGGGTGATGTCTAGCCGCTTCAGGCCCTTGGCGACCTGTGGGCCGACCCCGGGCAGCGCCTCGACCTCGGCGAACAATGGATTGAGCAGCGCGGGGCGCATCGGCGCTACGCCAAGGCCTCTGGCGAAAAAGGAAAGGGCTTGGCCCGGATCCATTGCGACAGCACCCATTTGCGGCCGCGGATCGGCGGTTGGGCCAAATGGGACGTCAGATAATCGGGCGAACCGTCAGTGAGCACGTTGGCGAAGAAGATCGCGTCCCCCGGCGCGCCACGAAACATGATGCCGAGATCGGGAAACACGGTCTCCGCTCCGTCGAAGTCCTCGTTGAGATAGGTGACCACCGTAGCCACCCGCTGCCCGAACTGGCGCAGCTCCCCATGGAATTGCGGGATGCTCGGCTCGATGAAATCGGCGTGACGGCGATATTCCTGTCCAGGCTCGTAACTGATGACATTTGGCGGTTCGTGGCAGGCAATCGACACACCGATCAGCCGGGCCGCGCGTTCCTGGAGGATGGCCAAGACCAGGTCGCGTTCCTGGGGCCCGAAAGCGCAGGCCCTGGCGGTCCGCACCGCGGTCCCGGCCGCATCATTGGCCTTGGCGGCTTCCAGGCGGCCGGAGGCGCGCTCCATCAGCCATTCGGAGAAGCCCGGCGGTGCAAATCCGCGCGCGGCCGCCACCCGAGCCCGCTCGGACAAACGCTCGGGCACAGGCGGCACGAGCATCTCCTGGAGCGGCGCCTGGGTCACCAGCCGGAGCTGGCGCTCCGCATCTCTTTCCCCCGCCTTCGCTGCCGCCTCGATCAAGCGTAGCGCCTCCTCCCAGCTTTGCCGCCGGCCCCAGCCATAAGCGGCGCGCGCGGCCTGCCTGGTCAGCGGTTCGTTCATGACAATCGACTAGCGCGGATTGGGGGCAATGCCTACATGGCGGCGATGCCCCCGATGGACGATGAGCTGAAGGCGCTGCGGTGGCGCGCGTGGCATCGCGGCACGCGCGAGGCCGACTTGATGATTGGGGGATTCTTCGACGCCCACCACTTGGCTTGGGGTTCGCCGGAGCGCGCCTGGTTCTCCGGCCTGCTGAACGAGCAAGATGTCGACATCATGGCCTGGGCGATCGGAACCGCCGATGCGCCGCCGCGCTTCCTCGGGCCGATGATGCAGGCGATGCAGCGGCTGGATTATCTGAAGGCACCGAAGTGAGCGACGTCCTGCAGCGGATCGTCAAGGCGGACTCGCCGCTGACCCTGAGTGGCGTCCCGACCGGGTTCCTGCCTTGGCTGGCCGGGGACCTGGCGCGCGCCGTCCGGGGAACGGGAAAGAGCGCCCGAGCGGTCGTCATCGTCGCCGACGAAGCGGCGATGCGGGCGCTGGCCGACACCGTCCCCGCCTTCGCACCCGAGGTCGAGGTCCTGACCCTGCCGGCCTGGGACTGCCTGCCCTATGACCGCGCCTCGCCGGCCCTGCGGGTCATGGCCGAACGGATGGCGACACTGCATGCCCTGCAGTCGCCGCATTCGGGACCGCAACTGCTGATTGCCACTGCCAATGCCGCGACGCAGCGGCTGGTGACCCCGTTCCGCGTGCGCCAGCTGACCCGCCGCCTGGCCGCGGGCGAGCGGGTCGATCGCGAGGCGCTGGCGGCGCTGCTCACCGCCAACGGCTACCAGCGGAGCGACGCCGTCCACGACGCCGGCGACTTCGCCATGCGCGGGTCGATCGTCGATCTGTTCCCCTCGGGCGAGCCCAACCCGATCCGCCTCGATTTCTTCGGCGACGAGATCGAAAGCATGCGCCGCTTCGACCCCGCCGACCAGCGCACGACCGGGACCATCGAGTCATTCACGCTAATGCCGGCCTCCGAGGCTTTGCTCGACGAGGACAGCGTCAAGCGCTTCCGGGCCCGCTATCGCGAGCAGTTCGGCGCCACCGCGACCGGCGACCCGCTCTACCAGGCCGTCTCGGACGGCCGCCGCCTGGCCGGCATGGAGCATTGGTTGCCCTTGTTCGAGGAGCGGCTCGCCAGCTTGTTCGATCATCTCGGCGAGGAAGACGTCATCCTTCGCGACGGCGGCGTCGATGGCGCGCTGGAAGCCCGCCGCGAGGCCATCCAGGATTATTTCACCAATCGCAGCCAGGCGATGGTCGCCAGCCCGGGCAGCTACCGGCCGCTACCGCCAGGCGCGCTTTACCTGTCGCGCGATGAATGGCGCGAGGCGATGGAGGCTCGCAAAGTCCACCTCGCCGCCGCCTTCCATGAGCCGGAAAGCAATCGGGTCATCGACTTCGCGGTCGATCCCGCCCGCGACTTCGCGCCGGAGCGCGGCCGCCAGGCGAATATCTACGACGAAGTTATCAAGCACGTCGGCAGGCTCCGGAAAGATAAGCGCAAAATCATATTAGCCAGCTACAGCGCCGGCGCGCGCGAGCGGCTCGCCGGTTTACTCGAGGACCATGGTCTCAAGTCGCTGAAGCAAGCTCGCACCTGGCAGGAGGCGCTGGGCTCGAAGTCCGATGCGGCGCTGATGGTGCTGCCGCTCGACCATGGCTTTACCACGCCGGAGGTCGCGGTGCTGACCGAGCAGGATATGCTCGGCGACCGGCTGGTTCGCCGCAAGAAGCGCCGCAAGAGCGCCGACGCCTTCCTCGCCGAGCTGGCGGCCTTGTCGCCAGGCGACCTCGTCGTCCATGCCGACCATGGCATCGCCCGCTACGAGGGGCTGACCTCGATCCAGGTCGGCAAGGCGCCGCACGACTGCGTCGCGCTGGAATATGCCGGGGGCGACAAATTGTACGTGCCGGTCGAGAATATCGACGTGCTGTCGCGCTACGGCGGCGCCGGCGACACTGCCACGCTCGACCGGCTCGGCGGCGAGGCCTGGCAGCGACGCAAGTCGCGGATGAAGGATCGCATCCGCGAGATTGCCGGCGAACTGATCAAGACCGCGGCCATGCGCGCCACCCGGCCGGGCCGAATCGCCGAGGCCGACCCCGCCCTGCCCGAATTCGTCAACCGCTTCCCTTACGAGGAGACGGAAGACCAGGATCGGGCCATCGAGGAGGTGCTCGAGGATCTGTCGGCGGGGCGGCCGATGGACCGGCTGGTGTGCGGCGATGTCGGCTTCGGCAAGACCGAGGTGGCGCTGCGCGCCGCCTTTGTCGCCGCCATGGCCGGCTACCAGGTCGCCCTGGTCTGCCCGACGACCCTGCTCGCGCGCCAGCATTTCACCAATTTCTGCGAGCGATTCAAAGGCTTCCCGATCGAAATCGGCCGGCTGTCGCGGCTGGTGCCGGCGGCCGAATCAAAGAAGACCAGGGAAGGCATCGAGGCCGGCAAAATCGACATCGTCATCGGCACCCACGCCCTGCTCGCGAAATCGGTCAAGTTCAAGACATTGGGTCTGGTTATTGTCGACGAGGAGCAGCATTTCGGGGTCGCCCACAAGGAACGGCTGAAGGCGCTTCGGGCCGACGTCCACGTGCTGACACTGACCGCGACGCCGATCCCGCGCACGCTGCAGATGGCGATGTCGGGCCTGCGCGAACTGTCCGTCATCCAGACGCCGCCGGTCGACCGCTTGGCGGTGCGCACCTATGTCGCGCCCTGGGACCCGGTGGTGATCCGCGAAGCATTGCTGCGCGAGCATTACCGGGGTGGCCAGAGCTTCTTGGTCGTGCCGCGCATCGCCGACCTGCCGGACATGGAGGACTGGCTGCGCGAGGAAGTGCCGGAGGTGAAGGCGGTGACCGCCCACGGCCAGATGAGCGCCGGCCAGGTCGAGGAACGGATGAGCGCCTTTTACGACCGCAAATATGATGTCTTGCTGTCCACCAGCATCATCGAGAGCGGGCTCGACATCCCGTCCGCCAATACGCTGATCGTCCATCGCGCCGATCGCTTCGGCCTGGCCCAGCTCTACCAGCTGCGCGGCCGGGTCGGGCGGTCGAAAACCCGCGCCTACGCCTATCTGACGACGGCTCCCGACCGGCAGATGACCGAAGGCGCCGAGAAGCGGCTG
>JAKFFL010000205.1:0-5023 GCA_036675225.1 Sphingomonas sp.
TGGCTTCAAGCTGAGCGACGAGGCCGAGCAGGCCATCGAAGCATTGCTCGACAAGGAGCCCAGGCTCGCCCAGCCGGCGATGATCGGCCGCGCCAAGCGCATCGACGACGCCAGCGGCCGCTATGTGCACTATGCCAAATCCACTTTCCCCGATCGCCTCCGCCTCGACGGCATCAAGGTCGTCGTCGATTGCGCCAATGGCGCCGCCTACCATGTCGCCCCAGAAGCCTTGTGGGAGCTTGGCGCCGACGTCATTCCGTTGGGCGTCAACCCAGACGGCATCAATATCAACGACGGCTGCGGCTCGACCCATCCGGAGTTGCTGCGCGAGACTGTAGTGGCGAGCGGCGCCGACATCGGCCTGGCGCTGGACGGTGACGCCGACCGTCTGATCGTCGTCGACGAGACCGGTCGGGTGGTCGACGGCGATCAGTTGATGGCGCTGGTCGCCACCGGCCATGCCCGCCGCGGCGCGTTGAAGGGCGGGGCGGTGGTGGCGACGGTGATGTCCAACCTTGGCCTCGAGCAACGGCTGGCCAAGGACGGCATTGCGCTCAAGCGCACCAAGGTCGGCGATCGCTACGTGCTCGAGGAAATGCGCGCCGCGGGGTGCAATGTCGGCGGCGAGCAATCGGGGCACATCATCCTCACCGACCATGCCACCACCGGCGATGGGCTGATCGCCGGCCTGCAGGTGCTTGCGGCTCTGGTCGAGGAGGGAAGGCCGGCCAGCGAACTCCTCAACCAGTTCGAGCCAGTCCCGCAGCTGTTGAAGAACGTCCGCTTCAACGGCGGCGAGCCGCTCAGCCAGGCCCGCGTGAAGTCGATCATCGCCGCCGCCGAGGCCGAGCTCGGCGCCGGCGGCCGGCTGGTCATCCGCAAGTCCGGTACGGAGCCGCTGATCCGGGTCATGGCCGAAGGCCACGACCAGGCGACGGTCGAGCGGATCGTCGATGAAATTTGCGCGGCGGTGGCGGCTGCTTAACCTTTGCGAGCCTAGAATCGGCGGCTTTGAAGATGACGCCTCATGAGTTCGGGCCGCACGCCGGCCAGGAGACTAGGTCGATGATCGCGCGCGTCCTGGTGATTGCCGGATCGGACAGCGGCGGCGGCGCCGGCATCCAGGCCGACATCAAGACCATCACCATGCTCGGCGGCCATGCCATGACCGCCATCACCGCCATCACCGCCCAGAACACATTGGGGGTCAGCGCCGTCCATCCAGTGCCTGCCGAAATGGTCCTGGCGCAGATCGACGCGGTCGCGTCCGACATCGGCATCGATGCGGTCAAGATTGGCATGATCGGCAGCGCCTTCACCGCCGAGACGATCGCCGAGCGCCTTGCCGGGCTGGGCGACGTGCCGATCGTGTTCGATCCGGTCATGGTCGCCTCCAGCGGTGCGCCGCTCGCCGACGAGGCGACGGTTGCCGCCTTTGACCGGCTGATGGCCCTGGCGACCATCGCCACCCCCAATTTGCCCGAACTGAGGCGGCTGACCAGCGAGGAGGACCCGGTCGCCGCGGCGCTTCACCTGGTCGGCAAGCATGGCTGCGCGGTGCTGATCAAGGGCGGACATGAGGAAGGTGAGGCGCTCGCCGACGCGCTCATCGAAACCGACAATATCACCAGCTGGCAGGGCCAGAGGATCGACACCACCGCCACCCACGGCACCGGTTGCACTTTGGCCAGCGCCATCGCTTTGTTCCTGGCCAAGGGCCTGAGCCTGACCGACGCCGTCGCTCGCGCCCGCGAGTTCGTGCGCGTCGCGCTGCACGCCGCGCCCGGGCTGGGCGGGGGCGCCGGGCCGATGGGGCAGGCGGACGTCCGCCTCGACGTCGGTCCGCCCGGCGCGCCGCGCCTCAACCAGGTGACTTTGACCGTTAACGATTATGCCAAGTCGGTCGCTTTCTATCGCGCGCTCGGCCTCCGGCAGATCGTCGACAGCCTGGAAAATGGCTATGCCCGCTTTGAGACAGGCGGCGGCGCGACATTGTCGATCCAGGCGGATCCGGAGGAGAAGATCGCGCCGACCACGGCGGTCTATCTCGAATGCGACGATATCGACGCCGAGGTCGACCGGCTGGCGCGTCTCGGCGTGCCGTTCGAGCATGGCCCGCGCAACCAGCCGTGGATGTGGCGTGAAGCTCGCCTGCGCGACCCCAGTGGCAACACCATCTTCCTCTACAAGGCCGGCGAATCCCGCCGCTTCCCGCCGTGGCGGATGGAAGAATAGCCCTCTGTGCCCCTGCGAAGGCAGGGGCCCAGTCCGGCGTAAGCCGCCAAAGAGCTTAATAGATAGAAGATGAGCGCTTCGCGGGTCTGGGCTCCTGCCTTCCCAGGAGCACAATAATCCACAAAAATTTCAGTGACCTGCTGGCGGCGACTCATCCGCCAGACTAGCCTTGCCGCCAATGGCCCGACCCTGTTTCAAGCTCGAACTTCCATTCCCAACGCCGCTCGCTGGCGTCGACGAGGCGGGCTGCGCACCGCTGGCCGGGCCGGTGGTCGCCGCCGCCGTCATCCTCGACCGCGAGCATTTCCCGCGCGGCATCGACGATTCGAAGAAACTCGATCTCGACACCCGCGAAGCGATCTTCGGCCGGCTGCAGAAAGTGGCCATCATCGGCGTCGGAATCGCCTCGGTGCAGGAAATCGAGCAGATCAACATCTATTGGGCGCGGATGCTGGCCATGACCCGCGCCGTCGCCGCTCTGCCGCGCGAGCCGGCCTGGGTGCTGGTCGACGGCAATGCCTGCCCGCGCTGGGACCGGCCGTCACAGGCGATCGTCGCTGGCGACGCCAAATGCCGCTCGATCGCCGCCGCGTCGATCATCGCCAAGGTTACCCGCGACCGGATGATGCGCGATTATGCCGAGCAGCATCCGGGCTATGGCTGGGCGACCAACCGCGGCTACGGCACCCCCGAACATTGCGAGGCGCTCGAGCGTCTTGGCGTCACGCCGCTGCACCGCCGCAGCTTCGCGCCGGTCCGCCAGCATATGCTCGATCTGTGAGTCTTTGCGGCCACACCACTTCATGTTGAGTCTGAAGAGGGACGCCCTACGCCATCGGTAGCGGGGACTCGTTTCGTTCCCCATGCATCAGAGATGATCTCAACAAGGCGTTGGAAAGGCTTGTCCTTGACCGCGGAGTCGCGCTGACTCACTCTGGTCCTCTTTGCAATTTCGGGGCACTTTTATGAGCGTGATGGGTCGGATGCTGGTGGGAGAGGCGCGCGTCAAGGCGCCGTCCAGGGCCAAGGCGCAACCGAAGCCGCAGCACGATCTGCCGCTCGACCGGATCATCGAGAATGACTGCATCGCGGCGATGGCGGCTTTGCCCGATTGCTGCGTCGACATGATCTTCGCCGACCCACCCTACAATCTCCAGCTCGGCGGCGACCTGTTCCGGCCCGAGGGCGGCCGGGTCGATGCCGTCGACGACGCCTGGGACAAGTTCGACACGTTCGCGGCCTATGACACGTTCACGCGCGCCTGGCTCAAGGAAGCGCGGCGGATCCTCAAGCCCAACGGCACGCTCTGGGTGATCGGCAGCTATCACAACATCTTCCGCGTCGGCGCGTCGCTGCAGGACGCCGGCTACTGGATCCTCAACGACATCATCTGGCGCAAGACCAACCCGATGCCGAACTTCCGCGGCACGCGCTTCACCAACGCGCATGAGACTTTGATCTGGGCGTCGAAGAGCGAGGACAGCCGCTACACGTTCAACTATCGCGCGATGAAGGCCTTGAACGACGAGCTGCAGATGCGCTCGGACTGGGTGCTGCCGATCTGCTCGGGCGGCGAGCGCGTCAAATCCGGGGGCACCAAGGCGCACCCGACGCAGAAGCCGGAATCCTTGCTCTATCGCGTGCTGCTCGCCTGCACCAATCCGGGCGACGTCGTGCTCGATCCCTTCTTCGGCACCGGCACGACCGGCGCGGTCGCGCGGCGGCTCGGCCGGCACTGGATCGGCATCGAGCGCGAGAAGAAATATGTGAAGGTGGCGCGCGAGCGGATCGCCTCCACGCTGGCGCTCGATGAGAGCGCGATGCGGACAATGGCCTCGAAGCGTTCCCAGCCGAAAGTGCCGTTCGGCGCCCTCATCGAGACCGGCATGATCGAGCCGGGCGCGATCCTCACCGACTCCAAGCGCCGCTGGCGCGCCCGCGTCGGCGCCGACGCTTCGGTCGAGATGGCCGGCAAGATGGGCAGCATCCACCAGATCGGTGCCGCCGCCCAGGGCGCGCCCTCCTGCAACGGCTGGACCTTCTGGCATATCGAGCAGGGCCAGGCGCTGGTCGCGCTGGACGACCTCAGGCAGAAATACATTTCCACCCTCGCCTGATCGTCCCAAAGGGCAGGCATGAGCGAGCGCGCCTATCTCCGCCCCACGGGATTCGTCGATGCGCCGTTCGGGCATGACGGCAAGGTAGCGCGGCTCGCGGGCGGCCTCATCTGGTTCTCGGCGGTCGAGCTGCTGCGGGTCGAAGGCGTTCGCCTCGTCGCGGAGCTGGTGCCGGTCGAGCGTATCGAGGAGCGGCTCGACGACGTTGGCCGAAGGGTCTGGGAAAGGATCATCGCGCCGCGCCCGGCACTCACGCTCGGCGAGCGGGTGATCCGGCTCGATCAGCCGCAGGTCATGGGCATCGTCAATGCGACGCCCGACAGCTTCTCGGACGGCGGCGCGCATGCGGACCCGGCCGTGGCGATCCGGGCGGGCCACGACATGGCGGCGGGCGGGGCTGCGCTGATCGACGTGGGCGGGGAATCGACGCGGCCCGGATCGAAGCCGGTCTGGGAGCAGGACGAGATCGCGCGCGTGGAGCCGGTCGTGCGTCAGCTCGCCGCCTCCGGCACGGCGGTGTCGATCGACACCCGCAAGGCCGCGGTGATGGAGGCGGCGCTCGCCGCCGGCGCCGGCCTCGTCAACGACGTCTCCGCCCTCACCTATGACGAACGCTCGACGGGCGTGATCGCCCTCGCCGGCTGTCCGGTCGTGCTGATGCACCATCAGGG
>JAKFFL010000030.1:0-4978 GCA_036675225.1 Sphingomonas sp.
CTTCGTCGTCGGCGGCCAGGCGGTTTATATCCATTCCGGCCTGCTGACCCAGGCCGACAACGTCAACCAGCTGCAGGGCGTCATCGCCCATGAGCTCGGCCACGTCGCCGGCGGCCACATCATCCGCATGCACGAAGGCGCCGGCAACGCCACCAAGATCAGCATCCTGTCGCTGGTCCTCGCCGCCGCCGCCATCGCCGCCGGGGCGCCGGCCGATGCCGGCATGGGCATCATGATGGCCGGGCAGCGCGCCGCGATCGGCAATTTCATGGCCTTCACCCGGGCCCAGGAAAGCTCGGCCGATCTCGCCGGCGCCGCCTATCTTTCCAGGGCCGGGATCAGCGGCAAGGGCAGCCTCGATTTCTTCAAGAAGCTGCGCAACCAGGAATATCGCCTGGCGATCTACGCCAAGGACAGCTACGACCGTACCCACCCGCTGAGCCAGGAGCGGGTCCAGGCGCTGCGCGAGGTTTACGAAAAGGACCCGGCCTGGAACCGGCCGATCGACCCGGCGCTGGAAGCGCGGTTCGAACGGGTCAAGGCCAAGTTGCAGGGTTATATCGACCCCAAGGTCGCGACGCGCGAATATCCCGAAACCGACCAGAGCGTTCCCGGCCATTACGCCCGCGCCTATGCCTATCATTTGGGCGCTTATCCGGACAAGGCGCTGAGCGAGGCCGACGCCTTGCTCAGGACCGCTCCGGAAGACCCCTTCTTCCTCGAACTCAAGGGCCAGATCCTGCTCGAATCCGGCCGGCCGAAGGACGCCATCCCGATCCTTCGCCACGCGGTCGCCAACGCGCCCGACCAGCCGATGATCGCGGTCATGCTCGGCCATGCCCTGATCGCAACCGAGGACGAGAAGAATTTCGCCGAGGCGAAGCAGATGCTGAAGAACGCCGTCAACCGCGACAATGACAATCCGTTCGCCTGGCTTCAGCTTGGTATCGTCTATGACCGCGAAGGCGATGTGGCGCGCGCGGCGCTGGCGACCGCCGAGCGCAACAATCTCCAGGGCAATGCCAAGCTCGCTCTGTCCAGCGCCCGAACGGCGATGAAGGGCATTCCGGCCAACACGCCCGACTATCTTCGTGCCCAGGATATCGCCATGGTCTCCGAAGCGGAACTGAAGAAAGACAAGAAGGGTGGGGTCAAAGTTGAACCAAGAGAGCCGCAGCCGCAATAAGTCCTCGCTGTTCGCAACGGCGCTCGCGGGGGGCGTGGTCGGCTCGCTGCTGACCGCCGCCTTGCTGTTCGTCGCCGCCCCGCAATTGCTTGGCCCCCGCATCGTCCGCGAAGGCATCCTCAAGAATCCCCAGGTCCTGGTCGAAGGCAGCGAGGCGCTGAAGGAACGGCAGTACGAGCCGGTGCTCGACGCCAATCGCGCGGCGCTGGAAACGCCCTTCGCCTCGTCGTGGAAGGGTGCCGCCAAACCCGACGTCACCCTCGCCTATTTCTACGATTACGCCTGTGGCTATTGCCGCCGCAGCAATCCGGACATCGAGCGGCTGATCGCCGAAGACAAGGGCCTGCGCATCGTCTATCGCGAATTCCCGATCCTTGGCCCCGACAGCGTCGCCGCCGCCCGCGCCTCGCTGGCCGCGTCCAAGGCCGGCCGTTTCGGCCGCTTCCACGACGCGCTCTACGAGGCCGGCAATCCCAGCCCGGAGACGCTAGCCATCGCCGGCAATGCCTCGGGCATCACGCCCGAGCAGGCGCGCGACCCGGCGATCGAGGCCGAGATCGAGAATAATTACCGGCTGGCGAGCGCGCTCGGCGCCACCGGCACGCCCTTGTTCGTGGTCGGCAATCAGGTGATCAACAGCGCCGTCGGCTATGAGGCGCTCAAGGACGCGGTAGCGAAGGCGCGCGCGGCGAAGAGCTAGGACCGGCCTCCAGCATAGCGCCTCGCCAGCAGCATGGCGGCGACGATGCAGCCCGCGAACAAGGCGCCTTCGAGGCAAGCGGTCACCATCTCGCTGACCGGGCCGAAGCCGCGCTCGCCGAACAGGGCGCCGACCGCGTCGAGCCGCAGCCGCGACCCCTGGAACTGGCCGGCGAGCAAATCGAGGCTGCCGCCCATCAGCCGGCCGCCGAGCAGCGGCACCAGCAGTCCCGCCACGCCGCCGCACAGTGCCGCCAGTGCCGTCCCGCGCCGCAGCCCCGGCTGCCGCCGCGCCAGCCAATAGCCGAGGCCGGCGGCGGCGCCGAGCAGCGCCCCTTCCTGCGCCCCGGTCATGCCGCCCGGCGCTCGACCGAACAACAGGGTGAAGGCATCGATCCCGATCAGCTTGACGATGGCGCCGACGATGAGGCCGCCCAGCCCCCCGCCAAGCGTGCTCCACTGCCAGCGGTCGCTGGCGAACGTCCTGGCAGCGGCGATCCCGAACGCGACCGCCGCCGCGCCGAGCAGCGCCACCAGCACGGTCAGGCTGAGCAGCACCAGCAAGGTCGACAAGGCGCCAACGCCCGGGGCGGCGCCGGCGAAACCGTAGAACAGGCCGCCGAACATCCCCGCCAGCCCGCCGCCAAGCATGCCCGCCGAGCCGAGCAGGACGACCGGCCGCCAGTCGTGGCCCGGCACCATTGCGGCGGCCTGGGCTGCGACCCCCTCGACCGGGGCGATGAAGCGATAGCCGTGCTTGGGCACCGTCTCGATGAAGCGCGGGCGGGCGGCGTCGTCGCCCAATTGCCGGCGCAGCGTCTTGATGCACTGGGTCAGCGCCTCGTCGGTCACCGGCACGCCGCGCCAGACCTCGTCCATGAAGCGGTCCTTGGTGACCAGCCGGCCCGGCTCGCGGAGCAGCAGCGTCAAAGCGTCGAAATAGCGGCCGTTGACCTCGACGGGCTCGCCGCCGCGCCGAAGCTGGCGGTCGGCGGGATCGAGCTCGAAGCCGGCGAAGCGGATGTTAGCCGCCACCTGGGCCGGCCCCCTTGAACCCCTGTGCGACGACATACCATTCGCTCGAATCCTTGCGACTGGCCGGCGGCTTGGCGTGCTTCACCGTCGTGAAGTGGCGCTTGAGTTCGGCGACCAGGTTGCTGTCGGCGCCCCCAGCCAGCACCTTGGCGACATAGGCCCCGCCCGGGCGCAGCACCTCGGCGGCGAAGGCCATGCCGGCCTCCACCAGCCCCATGGTCCGCAGATGGTCGGTCTGCGGATGGCCGACGGTGTTGGCCGCCATGTCGGACAGCACCAGGTCGGCCGGCCCGCCGAGCGCCTCCTTCAGCTTGTCCGGCGCGGCATCGTCCATGAAGTCCATCTGCAGGATGGCGACCCCCTCGATCGGGTCGGTCGGCAGGAAATCGATGCCGACGATCGCCGCCTTTGGCGCGCGCTTGCGGACCACCTGGCTCCAGCCGCCCGGCGCGATGCCGAGGTCGATCACCGATTTCACCCCCTTCAGCAGGCCGAAGCGCTCGTCGAGCTCGAGCAATTTGTAGGCGGCGCGGCTGCGATAGCCCTCCGCCTTGGCGCGGCGGACATAGGGGTCGTTCAATTGCCGCTCGAGCCAGCGCGTCGAGCCGATTTTGCGCCCCTTGGCGGTGCGGATGTGCCTCACATCCCTCCCCAGCAGTTGCTGGGGTGCGCGCGAGCATGGCCTGTCTCCAGCAAGCCAGCGCAACGCGCGACCCACGAACTCGCGGGGAGGATAATCACAACTGATGCCCGTCGCGCGCCATCAGCGAGCGCAATATCCCCTCGCGGATGCCGCGGTCGGCGATACCCAGCTTCTCCGCCGGCCAGATGTCGAGGATCGCCTCGAGGATCGCACAGCCGGCGACAACCAGATCGGCGCGCTCGGTGCCGATGCACGGCAGGCTGGACCGCCCACCGAAATCCATTTCGGAAATCATCGTGCTGATCCGCCGCATGTCGCCGATCGGCACGTGCAGCCCATCGACGGCCTTGCGGTCATAGCTGGGCAGCGCCAGGTGGACGCTGGCCAGGGTCGTCACCGTGCCGCTGGTGCCGAGCAGGCGGATGCCCGGCGTCTTGCTCGGCAACAGTTCGGCGAAGCGCGAGAAGCTCTCGCGGGCCCGTTCGCGCATGCGGTTGTAGGCGGCGAGCCGGTCGTCGCCCTCGATCGCCGCCTTGCCTTCGCTTTCGGTCAGCGAGACGACGCCCCATGGCGCGCTCCACCAAGCGCGGATTTGCGGCGCCGCTTCGCCCGGCTCGACCAGCACCAGCTCGGTCGATCCGCCGCCGATGTCGAAGATCACCGCCGGACCGTCACCCGGCTCGAGCAATTTGTGGCAGCCGAGCACCGCCAGCCGCGCTTCCTCCTGCGGGGCGATGATCTCCAGCGCGATGTCGGTCTCGCGCCGCACCCGATCGATGAACTCGCGGCCATTGACGGCGCGGCGGCAGGCCTCGGTCGCCACCGAGCGCGCCAGCGAGACATGGCGGCGGCGGAGCTTGTCGGCGCAGACCGCCAGCGCCGAAACCGCGCGGTCCATCGCCCCGTCGGTCAGCCTGCCCGACTGGGTCAGGCCCTCGCCCAGGCGGACGATGCGCGAAAACGCGTCGATGACGGTGAAGCCCTCGCCGGTCGGCCGGGCAATCAGCAGACGGCAATTGTTGGTGCCGAGGTCGATCGCGCCATAGGTGTGGCGCGGCGGCTTGCGCCACTCCGGTGGTCGGACCGATGCCGCGGGCCCGTGCGTCGGCGCGGGTTGCGGCGTGGTGACGACGCTTCCCGCCATCTCAAACGCCCGTTCTCTTCTTCGCCGCCGGCACGTAGCCGACGGGTAACTTGGTCCCTGCTTAATCCAGATCAGGCGAATGGCGCAATCCTCGGGGTCGATTGGTTGACAGTGATAAAGCCGCTTTCTATCTCGCCGCCTCGCTCAAGCAGCGTTGCCCCGTCGTCTAATGGTAAGACTACGGACTCTGAATCCGTCAATCGAGGTTCGAATCCTCGCGGGGCATCCAGCCTTTGAGCGCCCGAGCATAAGGGAGCGCTCTGCGAAGCAG
>JAKFFL010000199.1:0-4886 GCA_036675225.1 Sphingomonas sp.
CGTCCTGCGCAATTACGGATATGCCATGAGCGGCAGCGGCAAACCGGACGAAGCGCTTCGCTATGTCGACGAGGCGCTCGCGCTCGATCCGCTCAACGCGGGCTCACATCGCGCTCATGTGTCGGTATTGTTCAATGCGCGTCGCTATGAGGAGGCCGTCCGCTATTCGCTGAAACTGAAGCAGGAATCGCCCGAGCTGTTCAGAATTCAGAATTTGCTCGGGCACGCGCTGCTAATGCTCGGTCGAACGAAGGAGGCGGCTCTCGCTTTCGGGGAAGGTCAAAGCATCGCTGGAGAAGCATTGCTGGCCGCAAAAAGCGGCAACCGCGACGTCGCCCTCGCCAAGCTTGCCGAATTGCGGCAGCGCGAAGGTGACATGAGGAACTTTGAATATGGCCTGATCTACGCGCAGTTAGGGGACAAGGACGCTGCGTTCGCAGCCCTGGAGCGTGCTTGGGAAGGCCGCGACGCCTCCCTTCTGGACGTCAAGGTCAACGCTTATCTCGACCCGCTGCGCAGCGATCCTCGCTATGCTTCCCTGGTAAAAAGGCTGGGCCTGCCCGCCTGAAGTCCGCGTCTCATCAATTGGCGATGGCCGAATGTTCGCGTTCCACCTGTTCCGGAATCCAACGGTTAGCGTCCAGCCTCATTCTCGGCTTCCTCGTTCAGCATCGCCTCGGCCTCGTTGAGCTGGTCGTTCTGCTCGGCGGTGGGCGCCGGCGGCCGCTGTTCGCCGCACGCGGCGAGGGGCAGGAACAGCAGCAAGATTAAATGCTTCGTCATTGCCAGCGTGGATAGCACCAGCCTGTGCCCCTGCGAAGATGATGGAAACCAGCACCGCCTGGGGGACGGTGCGTTTCCATCATGGGCCCAGTCAGGCTCCGAAGGAGCCTTCCTTGAAAGGGCCTGCCTTCGCAGGAGCACGTGTCACAAAAAAAGGCCGCCCGGTTTCCCGGACGGCCCTTTCCGTTCGCTTGGAAAGCGCGACTTAGTTGGTCGCGTTCTCGGCGGCGTTGGCAGTCGCGTCGGCTGCGTTGTCAACGGCGTTGCCGGCGTCCTCGACGGCATTGCCGGCGGCGTCGAGCGCGTTGTCGACCGAATTCTCGGCGGTGTTGGTGTCTTCGACCGCTTCGGTTTCGACCGTGTTGAGCGTGCTCATGTTGTTGTCGGCTGCGTTGTCCTGGCACGCGGCCAGGCCGAGCGTCAGGACCGCAACGGTCAGCGTAACTTTCTTCATGATCGTTCCATTCCTTCAACTTTGCCATTCGCATGGCAACTGGGCTCGGCCCGCCGCAATAATCGGTCAGGCCAGCGCGCGATGTAATCGGGACTCACCCCTCGTGCAATCGGGTTTTCATCGGCGGCCAAAAATAACGTTTCGTCACCGTGCCGGTTGATTGACGGATATAAAGATTTCTTTATATCCTCGGCTGGTGCCCGCGAACCTGCCCGTCGCCGACCTTTTCCAGTCGCTTGCCGACCCGACCCGGCTGCGCATCCTGACGCTGCTGCGGACCATGGAGCTGTCGGTCGGCGAACTGGCGCACGTCCTCGGCCAGAGCCAGCCGCGGGTCTCGCGCCATGTCAGGATTCTCGCCGACGCCGGCCTGCTCGACCGCCACAAGGAAGGCAGCTGGGTGTTCCTGGCGCTGACCGCCGATCCGCGCGCCACGGCGGTCTTCGACCTTATCGACCAATGGCTCGACCCGGTCAGCCGCGACCTGCTGGCCGCCGACGCCGTCCGCCTGGCGGCGGTGCGCGCCGATCGGGCCGAGGCCGCCGCCCGTTACTTCTCGGCGCAGGCCGAAGTCTGGGATTCGATCCGATCCCTGCATGTCGCCGAAAGCGCCGTCGAGCGGGCCGTGCACAAGGCGCTGGCCGACCGGCCGGTCGGGCGCCTGCTCGACGTCGGCACCGGCACCGGCCGCATGATCGAATTGCTCGGCCCCGACGCGGCCCAGGCGATCGGCATCGACCGCTCGTCGGAGATGCTGCGCCTGGCGCGGGTCAAGCTGGAGGCCGCCGGCATCCCCTCCAGCCTGCGCCAGGCCGACATGTATGCGCTGCCGCTGGCCGATGGCAGCGCCGACAGCGTCGTCATCCACCAGGTGCTGCATTACGCCCAGAACCCGGCCAGCGCCCTGGCCGAGGCGGCGCGGGTGCTCCGCCCGGGCGGTCGGCTGCTGGTCGTCGATTTCGCCGCCCACGACCGCGAGGATTTGCGGACCCGGGACGCGCATCTGCGGCTCGGCTTCACCGACGAGGCGATGGCTGGCTGGTTCGGCGCAGCCGGGCTCGAACCCGATCTGACCGAGCATCTGGCCGGTGGCGAGCTGACTGTCACCTTGTGGCGGGGGGTCAAGCAGGGCGCCCTCGAGCGGCAGGCCGCCTGATGGCCAGCGCCGCCCCGGTTCCGCCGCACCCCGATTGCGTACCGTTGTTCGCGGAGGCGCGTGGCGACATTGCCGTCAGCTTCGAGTTTTTCCCGCCCAAGACCGAGAAGATGGAGCAGGTGCTGTGGGAGTCGATCAAGACGCTGGAGCCGCTTGGGCCACGGTTCGTCTCGGTGACTTATGGCGCGGGAGGGTCGACCCGGGAGCGCACCCACGCCACGGTCGCACGCATCGTCCGTGAGACGAGCATTCCCGCCGCCGCGCACCTCACCTGCGTCAATGCGACCCGGGACGAAGTGGACTCGATCGCGCGGGCCTATTGGGAAGTCGGCGTGCGCCACATCGTCGCCATCCGCGGCGACCCGCCCGAACCGGGCGCCAGGTTCGAGCCGCACCCGGGCGGCTATCGCAACGCGGCCGAGTTGGTCGCCGGCCTCAAGCGGGTCGCTCCGTTCGAGATTTCGGTCGCGGCCTTTCCCGAATGTCACCCGGAATCGCCGAGCGAGGCCGCCGATCTCGACAATCTCAAGCGCAAGATTGACGCCGGCGCCGATCGGGCGACGACCCAATTCTTCTTCGATCCGGAATGCTTCTTTCGCTATCGCGACCGCGTCGCGGCGGCCGGAATTCATATCGAAATCCTGCCCGGCATCATGCCCGTGACCAATTTCGCCGCGATCAGCCGGATGGCGGCGATCAACGGCTCCTCGGTGCCGGAATGGGTCGGGCGCGTGTTCGCGGGACTCGATGATTTGCCCGCGGCGCGCCGGCTGGTCGCGGCGACGGTCGCCGCCGAGCTGTGCGGTCAGCTCTATTCGGGCGGCGTCCGCCACTTCCACTTCTACACCCTCAATCGCGCCGAGCTGACCTATGCCATCTGCCACTTGCTCGGTGTCCGGGCGGAGGCGGCAGCGTGAGCGCGGCAGCCGAGTTCCGCGCCGAGGCGGCGAGGCGCATCCTGGTCAAGGACGGCGCCTATGGCACGATGATCCAGGCCGAGCGGCTGGAGGATTATTGCGCCGGACTCGACCTGATGAAGGACCAGCGTGGCAACAACGATTTGCTCAATTTGAGCTGCCCGGACCTTGTCCGCTCGATTTGCGAGCGCTTCGCCGAGGCCGGGGCGGATGTGCTGGCGACCAACAGCTTCAACGCCAATGCCATCAGCCAGGCCGATTACGGCGCCGAGGAGCTGGTGACCAAGATGAATCTTGCCGCCGGCCGCATCACCCGTGAGGTCGCCGACCGCTGGACCGCGAATGACGGCCGGCCGCGCTGGGTCGCCGGCGCGCTCGGGCCGACCAACAAGACCTTGTCCCTGTCCCCCGACGTCAACGACCCCGGCTACCGCGAGGTCGACTTCGACCAGGTCAAGGGCGTCTACCGGCAGCAGATCGACGCGCTGGTCGAAGGCGGCGTCGACTTCATCCTGGTCGAGACCATCTTCGATACGCTCAATGCCAAGGCGGCGATCATGGCGACCCTGGAAGCGGAGCAGGCGCTCGGCCGCGAGCTGCCGGTCATGATCTCCATGACCCTGACCGACCTCTCCGGCCGCAACCTGTCGGGCCATACCGTCGAGGCGTTCTGGGCCAGCGTCCGCCACGCCCGGCCGCTGACCATCGGCCTCAATTGCTCGTTCGGCGCCGCCCAATTGCGCCCGCATCTGGCGGCGCTGAGCGGCATGGCCGAGAGCCTGGTCATGGCCTATCCCAACGCCGGTCTGCCCAACGAGCTCGGCGAATATGACGAGGCGGCGGCCGAGACCGCGGCGCAGGTCGCCGAATGGATCGGCGACGGGCTGGTCAATGTCGTCGGCGGCTGCTGCGGCACCACCCCCGACCATATCGCCGCCATCGCCGAGGCGGTGCAGGGCCGGCCGCCCCGCGCGCTGCCCAAATCCTACAGCCGGACCCTGCTCGCCGGCCTCGAGCATATGGTGCTCGCAGCGTGAACGATGACACCGGCGCCGGCGCGCGCTTCGTCAATATCGGCGAACGGACCAACGTCACCGGCTCGGCCCGCTTCAAGAAACTGGTGTTGGCCGGCGACTATGATGCCGCCGTCGAGGTCGCCCGCCAGCAGGTCGAGGCCGGCGCCCAAATCGTCGACGTCAACATGGACGAGGCCCTGCTCGACGGCGAGGAGGCGATGACGACCTTCCTCAAGCGCATCGCCGCCGAGCCGGACATCGCCCGCGTGCCGCTGATGATCGACAGCTCCAAATGGAGCGTCATCGAGGCTGGCCTCAAATGCGTGTCGGGCAAGCCGATCGTCAATTCGATTTCCCTCAAGGAAGGCGAGCAGGCCTTCCTCGACCAGGCGCGGCTGGTGCGAGGCTATGGCGCGGCGGTGGTGGTCATGGCGTTCGACGAGACCGGCCAGGCCGACAGCGCCGCCCGCAAAGTCGAAATCTGCAAGCGCGCTTACCAGCTGCTGACCGAAGATGGATTCCCGGCCGAAGACATCATCTTCGACCCCAACATTTTCGCC
>JAKFFL010000083.1:0-4880 GCA_036675225.1 Sphingomonas sp.
TTCCAGAACACGCTTGCCGGTGACCTGCTGTTCTCGGCTGCGCTGTTCGGCGGTTTCGCCTTGCTCGAGCAACGCGTGCCCGCCCTCCGCGCGCCGGCGCTGCGCCCGGCCTGAGGTTGCAACTTCGCGGCGCTTTCGCTAGGGGCGCGCGACACCTTCAAGGCTGGTCGGAACCAGCCAACTCACGAGGAAATCGCCATGAAGTCCGGTACCCACCCCGATTACCACATGATCACCGTCGAGATGACCGACGGCACCAAGTTCCAGACCCGCTCGACCTGGGGCAAGGAAGGCGACACGCTGCACCTCGACATCGATCCCAAGGTCCACCCGGCCTGGACCGGCGGCAACCAGAAGCTGCTCGACACCGGCGGCCAGGTGGCGCGCTTCAACAAGCGGTTCGGCGGCTTGAGCCTCGGTAAAAAGTAAAAGATGCCCAGCTCGGCCCCCAGGCTGGAGACCGAGCGGCTGATCCTCCGGGAATTCCGCAGGGACGACCTCGACGCCTTCGCGGGGACGATGGCCGATCCCGCCGTCGTCCGCCATCTGGCGATCGAGCCGATGAGCCGCGAGGACAGCCTGCGCCGCATGTTCCTGGCAGCCGGCCAGTGGCCGATGATCGGCATCGGCATGTGGGCAGTGGAATTGAAGGCGGACGGACGCCTGGTCGGCCAGGTCGGCTTCTTCGACATGGAACGCGACATGGTGCCAAGCATCAAGGGCCTGCCCGAGATGGGCTGGATTTTCGATTCATCCGTGCACGGCCAAGGCCTGGCTCGAGAAGCTTGCGAAGCCGCTTTGCGCTGGGTCGAACAGGAGCTTGGGCCGATTGCGATCCCGGCGATCATCGCTCCCGAAAATTTAGCCTCGATGAAGCTCGCCGAGAAGCTTGGCTTCATCCGCGAGCCGGATGGGACCTACAAGGATGAGCCGATCGCGATTTTCCGGCGGCCCGCGTCCACCGGCTGAGCCTCACCAGCCACCGCCGCCACCGCCACCGCCACCGCCGCCCGACGAACCTCCACCTCCCGAGCCGCTGCTCGAACCCGGCGCGGTCGAGGCCGAGCTGATGGTCCCGGCCAGCGACGAGCCGACATCGTCGACGAAGCGGCCGGTATCGTCCCAGGGATTGCCGCTGCCCGAATACCAGGCAAAGCCCTGCGCCTGGCCTTGCACCGAGGCGGCGGCGAGCACGTCGCGAAAGCGGTCGGCCCAGCGGTTTTCGACCCCGAGCGCGATTGCATAAGGCAGGAATCGCTCGAATATCTCGGGCGTGTCCCGGGGCGCTGTCATGCGATCGAGCCGCTCGCGCTCGGCGATCGACAGATATTGGCGGAAGCCCGCGATGCGGTCGAGCACGGCCCGGCCAGCCGTCGTCGGCGCCGACATCCACCAGAAGGAGGACAGGACGACCGGCAGGGCCAGGGCCGGGATAACCAGCGGCAACCACCAGCCGGACTGGAGCGCGGCGACGACGATCGGCATGGCCGTCGCCAGCGCCAGACCGCCGAAGGCGAAGGCGCCAGCGATCAACAGGCATTTGCCGACCGCCGAGCTATCGTTGATCAGCATCGACAGCAAAGCCGCCACCGTCAGCCCGCCGAGGCTGATCAGGATGGTGGTCAAGGCGACCGCCCCGGTGGCGACGCCGACCGCGGCGGCGGCAAGCCACAGGCCGGCGGCGAACACTAGCAACCCGGCCGCCACCCAGCCCCAATTGCGGTGAAACATGGTGCCTTCGAATTTTTTCTTGAAATCCTCGTTCAAGGCGTTGCGCGCGGCCGAGAATTTCTCGTGGTTTGACTGCTCCATGACTATCGAATCACCGGTCATGGCAAGCTCGGCGAGCATTGACTCTTCGGCCGGCGGCAGTGGACCCGGCCCGGCCAGGCGCTCGATCCGGACCTTGTCGCTGGAGAACCAGCCGCCTTCCTCCTCGACCAGGCGGACGTGACCCTTGACGCCCAAATCGACCAACGCCGCCGCGAAGGACCGGTTGTCGGCCTTCATCTTCCAAATGTAGCGCATCGCCGCCGGGCCGAGCTCGTCGGGCGGGGAGAAGAGGGGGACCACCGTTCCGGCGCGCGGGTCGCGACCGGCGCGTTGCCAGGCGAACCAATAGAAGCCGAGGATTCCGAGCAGCCCTATGCCGGCGGCGAGAAGAGGGCCATTGTCGGCCAGCCACCAGCCGCGCCGGTCTTTAGAGCTCGGCGCCGCAACCACGCCCTTGGGAAAAGCGACCGCGACCGTCAGCCCTTCGTAGGGTGCGAGTGGCCCGGTCGTCCGGAAGCTGATCATGCCCGGCCCCTCGGCCATGACCCGCGCCTGTTGGCCGGAGGCCCCTTGGGGCCCGGTATAGACGGCGCGCTGGCCGAACGGCGCGGGCGAGGGCAAAGTGATCCGCGCCTCGGCTTGGTCGATCGGGAAGACCCAGCCATTGCCGGTGACGTTCCAGTACAGCTCGTCATAATCGGCGAAGCGGCCGAGCTGGCGCGTCGTCCGGTAGCGGATCACATAGCGATGCTCGCCGGGATCGACATAAATATCGGCGTCGCCGAGCTTGATGCGGACCCCGTTGCTGATGGGTTCGGTTGCCGCCGGCACCGGCTGCCCGTCGAGCGTCGCGCCCTCGAAGGTGAATCCCACCCGCATCCGGCGGCCGCCGCGGGCGCGGTAGCGGGTCGGGAAATCGCGATAGATGCCGTGGCGAATGCGATCGCCTTCGGCGCGGACATTGATCGTCTCGGTAACCGCGAGCGAACTGTCGCGCTGGATGGCGACGTCGCTGGCATAGGACAGGATCCGTTCCTCCGCGCCGGCCGCAGCCGGCAAGAAAAACGTGGTCAGCCAGGCGCAGGCAATCGCTAGGCGGCGCATCGACTCAGGCCTTGGGACTGAAATCGACCTTCGGCGCGGTTTGGATGCTCGCGTCCGCATCCTCGTAATAGGGCTCTTCTCCGAAACCCAACGGGCCGGCGAACAGCATGTCGGGGAAGGAGCGGACGGCGGTGTTCAGGTCGCGGGCGGTGGCGTTGTAATACCGCCGGGCGCCCTGCAATTCACCCTCGAGCTCGGACAATTCGCTTTGCAACGCCCGGAAATTCTCGTCGGCCTTGAGGTCGGGATAGGCCTCGGCGACGGCGAAAAGTCGACCGATCATCGCCGTCATCGCATTGTCCGCCTGCGCCGTGGCCGCGACCCCCTTGGCGCTGACCGCGTCGCCACGGTGGGCAATTACCTGATCGAGGGTCTCGCGCTCGTGGCTGGCATAGCCCTGCACCGTCTCGACCAGATTGGGGACCAGATCGGCGCGACGCCGAAGCTGGACAGTGATCCCACTAAACCCTTCGCGGGTCAGCGCCCGCAGCCGGACCATGCGGTTATAGACGGCGATGGCATAGACAAAAAGCAGAGCGACGGCGCCCAGGACGATCCAACTCGTGATTCCCATGAGATTCTCCCCCGTTGGGGGCGAGCATAATGTCCTACGGACCGCCTAGAAAGCCGAAATGCCGGTGATCGCTCGCCCGATGATCAGGGCATGGACGTCATGGGTGCCCTCGTAAGTGTTGACCGTCTCCAGGTTGGCGGCGTGGCGCATGACCTGGAACTCGGCGCTGATGCCGTTGCCGCCGTGCATGTCGCGGGCTTGGCGCGCGATATCGAGCGCCTTGCCGCAATTGTTGCGCTTGATCAGGCTAATCGTCTCGGGGATCAGCTCTCCCCCCTCAAGCCGCCTGCCGACCCGCAGCGCCGCCTGCAATCCCAGCGTGATTTCGGTCGCCATGTTGGCGAGCTTCAATTGGACCAATTGAGTGGCGGCGAGGGGGCGGCCGAATTGCTTGCGGTCGAGCGTATATTGGCGCGCAGCGGCGTAGCAGGCCTCGGCCGCGCCCATCGTGCCCCAGGCGATGCCATAGCGGGCGCGGTTGAGGCAGCCGAACGGCCCCTTCAAACCCTCGACATTGGGCAGAAGCGCATCCTCGCCGACCTCGACCCCGTCCATGACAATCTCGCCGGTGATCGACGCGCGCAAGGAAAGCTTCTCCTTGATCTTCGGCGCGCTGAGACCGGCCATGCCCTTGTCGAGCACGAAACCGCGGATGGCGCCGCCGTGCGATTCCGACTTCGCCCAGACGACGAAGACGTCGGCGATCGGCGAATTGGTGATCCACATCTTGGTGCCGGTCAGGCGATAGCCGTTGCCGCTCTTCTCGGCACGGGTCCGCATGCTACCGGGGTCGGAGCCGGAATCGGGCTCGGTCAGGCCGAAGCAGCCGACCAGCTCGCCGCTCGCCAGGCCCGGCAGATATTTGCGACGCTGTTCCTCGGTCCCGTAGGCGAAGATCGGGTACATGACGAGGCTCGACTGGACCGACATGGCCGAACGGTAACCGCTGTCGACGCGTTCGACGGCGCGGGCGATCAGGCCGTAGGCGACATAGCCGAGGCCGGCGCCGCCATACTCATTCGGGATGGTCGCGCCGAGCAGGCCGAGCGCGCCCATCTCGCGCAGGATCTCGCGGTCGAAATGCTCGTCGAGATAGGCCTGCGTCACCCGTGGCTGCAGCTTCTCCCGGGCGTAGCCTTCCGCCGTGTCGCGGACCATACGCTCATGATCGTCGAGCTGCTCGCCGAGCGCGAACGGGTCCTCCCAGTCGAATGGCCTGATCTGTGGTTCGCCCACGTGCTTCTGCTCCCGCTCAGGATGGATTTGCCGGGCCTTTAGCGGGCATTTGGGCGAGCGGCTAGGCGATGAAGGGCTGGCTCAGGGTCAAAATGCACGGCCGCCCCATCGCTGGAGCGGCCGCGGTAGGTTGGCGGTTCAAACAGCAGCGAATTAGCGTTCGCGTTGCGGCTGGCGATTATTGTCCTGCCGC
>JAKFFL010000005.1:0-4867 GCA_036675225.1 Sphingomonas sp.
CTCAAGGCGTTCGGCAACACCGTCTATTACCACGAGTATCTGGAAGGCGGCCATTCGGTCGGCGCCGACAAGAGCGAGGACGCCATGCGCGCCGCGCTGCTGTGGGCGTTCATGACGAAGGAGGTCGGGACGACTCGCTAGGTACCTAGACGAGATGCTAGGATCGCCCCGGTCGGCCATTCGAACGGAGGCGGGGCGTGGTGGCTTATATCAGGCAGATAAGGGTCGAGATCACGACCGGGCGTGACCGCGGCGCTGGAACGGACGGCAACGTCTATCTTGGCATATGCGGCCGTGAATTCCGCTGCGACACATCGGCGGATGATTTCGAGCAGGGCTCGACGCGCGAATATATTTTCGGCGCCATCCCACCTAGGTTTGAGAACATTACGAGCGAACAATACAATCACCCGAGCAGGCCGCCTTTGCTGCCCGAGGAAGCCGACTTCTTCCCCGCCTATATTCGCTTGAGCCAGGGTAGTTCGCGCTGGTTGCTCGCCGGCGCGAAGGTCTACATCGACAAGGAAGTCGAACCTCACTTCGTCGATGCGATCGGCAACAATCCCATCTGGATGGGGGACGATTGCGGCTGTATTTATTATCTGCGCAAGCCGAATCCGGAGGACGGCCGGCAAAAAGACGGCTGATCAGGCGTTCGGCCCGACGTCGATCGTCGCGGTGCCCGCATAATGCTTGTCGAGATGGCGCTTGATGATGCGCAGGTTGCGGGTGTTGGAGCGGAAGAAGAAGTCGGGGATGGCGCCGACCCAGGGGATCAGGCCCAGGCACCAGTCGACGCCGACATTGCCGGCCATCCGCGTCATCTGCCATTTGGACATGCCGAGGTTGCGCGCTTCCCAGGTCATGTAGGCGCCGAGCACGGCGGCGGCGGTGCTGCCGGCGAACGGAACCAGGTCGAGGACGACGTCGAGGCCGATCTGCTGCCTGGTGCCCGGAATAGTAATCGCGCGCTCCAGCAACCGCTCCATCGCCTCGACCCGCTTGCGCACGGACGGCGGGTCGCTGCCGAGGCCGGGGAAGGGGCGGCGGTCTTCTTGCCTGACATCCATTCGTTCGAGCCTTACTGCCTCTCGCGGACTGGTTTGTCCCTAAGTTCGCTCAACGGGTGGCGGGCGAAGATGTTCTCGGCAAAGCCTGGCAGGCCGTCGGCGACCAGCGACCAGCGGATCGGCGCGGCCAGCGGCATGAACAGGCTTTCGTTGTCGAGGATGCGCCCGGCTTCGGCGAGCATCGCCGCGCGCTGGAGGGCGAGCTCGGCATCGCGCGCCGAGTCCATCAGCGCATCGGCGTCCTTCGAGCAGAGTGGCGCGACGCCGCAGCGGAAGGCGCGGACGAACCAGGCCGGCGAGCTCGACGGCGCCACCTGGTCGATCAGCTTGAGGTCGGCCGGTACGCCCTTTCCCGCTCGGACCAGCTCGACGCCCAGCGGGCGCCAGCCGACAGCCAGGCGTTCGAACAAAATGTCGGCTCCGGAGCCTTGGGGCAAGGCGATGGCGAGCTTGAGCGTCTCGCCTTCGTCAATGATCTCGCGCGCGTCCGTCACCGCCTGCGCGCGCCGTTCGGGCATCGGCTGCGCGGTCCAGGCCGGCGCGACCGGATTGGCGCCGCCCTCGAGCCCGCCTTGCAGCAGGGTCGAGCGCGGAACGAGGCCAGGGACCTCGAGCGCCGCGACCAGCGCGTCGCGGTCGATGGCGCGGTTGAGCAGGTCGCGCAATGCCGGATCGGCCAGCGGGCCGCCGGAGCGGGCGGGCGCCAACCCGAACAGCCCGGCCACCGGATCGAAGCGCAGCGCATTGCGCAGTTCGCGTCCGCGCCGTCGCACAAATGGCAGATCGGCGAAGGTTCCGCCTAGGACCAGCGCCGCCTCGCCATCGGCGAACTGGGCGATGGCGCGCGCTGCCTCGGCGCTGCGCAGGCGGACATGCTCGACGCGATCCTTGGCGTCGATCACCTCGATGGTGTGAGTCAGCGAAATAGCGCCGGCCGTGTCCTGCAGCTCGTCGGGCTGGAAGGGGCCGGATCCATGCCCTTCGCGGACCAAGGCCAGCTCGGGCTGGGCGAGCAATTGCAGCAGGTTGGGCCGCGGCGTGCGCAGCCGGACCTCGATCACCCGGTCGGTCATGGCGAGGATTTCGCTCACCGCGCCCAAAGCGTCCTTCAGCCCGTTGCGGCTTGCGGACCGCAACTGCCGGTTGAGGAGCCGGGCGACGTCGCGAGCGTTGATCGCGCGGCCGTCCGGCCAGTCGGCGGCGGCGATGCGGAAGATGTAGCTGAGGCCATCGTCGCTGACGTTCCAGCGCTCGGCCAGGCCGGGCTCGATCTGGCCGCGGGCATCGAAGCGCACCAGGCCTTGGGCGGTGTTGGTCAGCAGCACTTCGCTGGGCCGCGACAAGGGCCCCGCCGCCGGATCGGCGAGCACCGGCCGGCCGGCGCCGATGACGGTGACGTCGATCGCCTGTTCTTCGCGCGGCCCGCAGCCGGCCGCTGCCAGGGCCATCCCCGCCGCCAGCAGCAGCCCTGGAAAGATGCGGCTCATCCGGCCCGGTCTAGCGTTCCAGCCCGGTTCATCAAGCATCTGGATATGTCATCGCAACTGTTTTACTAATGTAAGGCACTTGCGGCGAGTCCGGCGCGAACAAAGGTTCAGATGAGCGAAGGCGACAACATCTGGCGGCGCGACGGGCGCAATGTCGAGGAGCTGCCCGACCCGTTCGAGGCACCGGTGCTCGGTCCCGATGCCGCGCCTGCGGCCAAACCGAAAAAGTTCCGCCGTTACTGGAAATACGCCTTGTACGGCTTTGCCGGGCTGATGCTGGTCACGCTCCTCTGGCTGATCGTCACCGCCCCATTGAGCCGCGCGCTCGAGCCGCTCGACGACCCGGCGATGCTGCTCGTCAGCGCCGAAGGCAAGCCGATCGCTCGGCGCGGCGCGATCAAGGACAGGCCGGTGACCATACCCGAACTGGACCCGCTGACGCCGGCCGCCTTTATCGCCATCGAGGATCGCCGTTTCCGGCGTCACTGGGGCGTCGACCCGCGCGCCATTGGCAGGGCGATGGTCGCCAACGCCCAGGCCGGCGGCGTGCGCCAGGGCGGCTCGACCATCACCCAGCAATTGGCCAAGACCAGTTTCCTCAGCTCCGACCGCAGCCTCAAGCGCAAGGCCCAGGAGGTGATCATCGCCTTCTGGCTGGAAGCCTGGCTGACCAAGGACGAGATCCTGTCGCGCTATATGTCGTCGGTCTATTTCGGCGACGGCGTCTATGGCCTGCGGGCGGCTGCGCGCCATTATTTCGGGCGCTCGCCGGAGGACCTCAACCTCGGCCAGTCGGCGATGCTCGCCGGGATGGTCCAGGCACCGTCGCGGCTGGCGCCGACCCGCAACCTCGGTCTCGCCCGCAAGCGCAGCAAGCTGGTGCTCGAGGCGATGGCCGACACCGGCGTCATTTCGCCCGCGCGCGCACGCGGCGCGAAGCTGGCGCGGCCGGTGGCGCAGGGGGCCAAGGTCCCCACCGGCACCTATTTCGCCGATTGGGTGGCGCCGGCCGCGCAAAAGGCGTTCGAGGCCGACTTCGGCCAGGTGCGGGTGCCGACGACGCTCGATGCCGACTTGCAGCGGCTGGCCGTCCGCGCCGTCGCCAATGCCTCGATCGGCGATGCCCAGGCGGCGCTGGTGGCGATGCGGCCCGATGGGCGGGTCGTCGCCATGGTCGGCGGCCGCAGCTACAAGAAGAGTCCGTTCAACCGCGCCACCCAGGCCCGCCGCCAGCCGGGATCGGCCTTCAAATTGTTCGTCTATCTGGCCGCCATGCGGGCCGGCTATCGCCCCGACGACATCATCGAGGACGCGCCGATCACGGTCGACGGCTGGAGCCCGGCCAATGTCGACGGCGTCTACCGCGGCCCGATCACGCTGAGGGAAGCCTTTCGGCGCTCGAGCAACGCCGCCGCCGTGCGCTTGTCGGAGCGGGTCGGCCGACAGAACGTGCTGCGCGCCGCCCGCGAGCTCGGCATCTCCTCGCCGCTGCCCGACGGCCCGAGCGTCGCTCTGGGTACCGCCGGGGTCAGCCTCATCGAGCTGACCGGCGCCTATGCCGCCATCGCCAGCGGCCGCTATCCGGTCGCGCCGCGCGGGCTGCCGCTCATCGAGTCGGACGCGGGCCTGTCCGCTTTCTTCGAGCGCGGCGGCTCGCTCGACCGCAATCGCGACTGGGCGCCGATGCTCGATCTGCTGTGGGCGGCGGCCAATGAAGGCACCGGTCGCCGGGCGGCGCTCTCGGTCCCGACCTTCGGCAAGACCGGCACCACCCAGAACAACCGCGACGCCTTGTTCGTCGGCTTTGCCGGCAATCTCGTGGTCGGCGTCTGGGTCGGCAATGACGACGACAAGTCGCTGGGCAGGATGACCGGCGGCACGGCGCCGGCGCGGTTGTGGCGCAATTTCATGGCCAGCGCCTTGGCCATCGACGGCAGCAGCGGCCCGAAGCTGCCGGGCGAATATCGCCGCAAGGCCCTGCCGAAACCCGAGCCGGACAAGCAAAGCCCGCTGCCCGCCGACTGGAGCGAACCGGCCGAGGCCATCCGCGCCATCGCCGAAACCCTCGAGGATCTGCTCGGCGGCCGCTGACCGGCAAATATGGTGAACGGCCCGCAAAGCCGTGGCTTTAAGTTTTTTTCAACCCTTTGGAGCGAAACCGGGGCCATCCGGATGCGCGTCTACGGGCACCGGAAGGGGAGAATAGCCCCTGATGTGGAGCCTCAAGGAGACCAGAGATGGCCAAGTTTCTTAAACTGATTCGCAACGAAAAGGGTGCGACCGCGATCGAGTACGGCCTGATTGCCGCCC
>JAKFFL010000067.1:0-25048 GCA_036675225.1 Sphingomonas sp.
CAAGATCGCTCACTTCGTAAATTCGGTGAGCGGCTTGCCTTTCACCAATACATAGGTCGCGAGCTCCGCCGCCGGAAGGGTGCCCGTGTTCCGCGGCGCATGGACCACGCCGTCCGGGACGAACAACGTCTGGCAGCCGTTATGGTGACGTATTTTACCGCGGCAATTGGCGTTGGAAACGTTGCCAGAGTCGTTCTTAGTTTGTTCCGGAGTCCACCCAAACAAATAGAGAACTACTCAATGTTGCTTCCTAGCATGTCAGCTTGAAGTGGAGCCTGCCCAATCCAGCGCGGCACACCTTTTGGCCAGTATCCCAGCCCCGCAATGTTATCGAACTGCTTAGACCGCCAAATCACGGTGCCGACGTTCTTGTTCTTGTCTGTTCCGGGAAGCTTTAATCCCTTCTCCGTCAACAGTTTAACAAGCATACTCCGGCTGAGCGGGCGACTCTGTTCGCGCATTAGGACCTTCGCTTGTTCGACGATCTCGCTGGGCGAGGCCGTGCCCGACTCGTCGTCGGCCTCGTTAGATGGCACCCCCGCTCCGGACACAATATCCCCGATATCCACACCCGAAAGGTCGGCATACATGCGCAAAAAGGTGCGGAGCTTCTCCGCCTCCGCCTCGATTGCTGCGAGGCGTTCCTTAGCCTTTTCAACGACTTCCGTCATGTTCGTGGCTCCTGATGCCCATCTCGGTGTGCATATTGCACACAAGGAGGCATCAAGTCCACCTCAGAGGTTGCAGCGAGACCCCGTTGAGGCTAAGAGGGAGTCACTCGCCAGCGGTGGCGTGCAACCAAGGGAAGGAGACGCCAATCTGATAGGTAACGGCCAGCGGTAACGACAGCCGCAAACGAAAACGGGCCACCCGAGGGGTGGCCCATTCCGTAACCCACTTCCAGAGGACTTGTGCCCCCTCGAACGGATCGCTGGCAGAAGCCCCGTTTGGCACATTCCCCCTCTGGAAGCAACCTTTTTCGGCTGCTTTTGCGGCCTCTTTCAACGCGCCCTGAGGAGGGGCAAAACAATGGCTAAATATCTTCTGACTTACGACCTACACAAGCGCAGGGACTACAACGCCCTGTGGCGCTTACTCGCTAGCTGGTCGGCGATCCGGCTGACCGAGTCCCTGTGGTTGGCAAATCTCAAGGGGCCGGCGGAAGTCATTCGTGATCTCATGCTTGCTCATCTCGATAGCGACGACACCGTCGCCGTCGTCGAGGTCAAGCCTGGCGCGGACTGGGCAACCATGAGGGTCACGCCCGCAGCAGCCGCTTGGCTGTCGGCACACGTAACGCCAAGCAGGAAGGCCGCGTAACCAAGGGACCGCATTAAGGGGCCCCTACACAGACGGGAGGCAGTGGTCGTGCAGGCATGGCTACTGCCTCCTTACGGAGTCAAAGATATTAGTGCCATTCAGGTTAATTCGCCGCCGCCTGCAAAACCTCAGGCGTGACGCGCCGCGACCAGGTAATTGAGTCTCAAATCCTCGCTCAAATGGAGGCCGCGCGTGGGCGAGAAGGCGATGCCTTCGCAGTCGATGACGGTGAGACCCGCCGCCGCCATCATCGCCTGCATCTCGTCGGGCGTGATGAACTTGCCATGGTCGTGCGTGCCCTTGGGAATCTGGCCGATGCCTTCGGCGATGGTGATCATCAGCAACCGCGAGCGGGCGGTGCGGTTGGGGGTCGACAGGATCATCAGTCCGCCCGGGGCCAGACGCGCAGCCAGCGATTTCAGGAAGGCCTGCGGGTCGGCGACATGTTCGATCACCTCCATCGAGGTGACAAGGTCGAAGCGGCCGGTGACCTCCTCGACGGCGGCGTGGCGATAGTCGATCGCCAGCCCCTGCCCGGCGGCATGGTCGCGGGCTACGGCGATGACCTCGGGCGCGGCGTCGATGCCCGTCACTTCGGCCCCCAGGCGCGCCAGCGGCTCGGCAAGCAGGCCGGCGCCGCAGCCGACGTCGAGCGCCGTCTTGCCGGCGAGTGGCCGCAGGCCATGCTCGTCGCACTGCCAGTGCTGGTCGATCCGGTCGCGGACATAGGCCAGCCGCACCGGGTTCAATTTGTGCAGCATCGCCGAGGCACCGTTGGGGTCCCACCAGTCGCCGGCCAGTGCGCCGAAGTGCGCGGCCTCTTCCGGCAGGATGCTTGTCTCGGCCATGCGCGCCTCCTAACAGGACGCCGCCTTTCAACCAAGGAACGCCCGCGCACCCATGCCCCGCATCGTCATGAAGTTCGGCGGCACGTCGATGGCGGGCATCGAGCGCATCCGCAATGTCGCGGCGCGGGTGAGGCGCGAGGCCGAAGCCGGCAACGAGGTGTTGGTGGTGGTCTCGGCGATGGCCGGCGAAACCGACCGGCTGGTGCAATTGTGCCGCGAGGCGTCGGCGCTGCACGACCCCAAGGAATATGATGTCGTCGTCGCCAGCGGCGAGCAGGTCACCGCCGGCCTGCTGGCGATGACCCTGCAGAACATGGGCTCGCCGGCGCGCAGCTTCATGGGCTGGCAATTGGTCAAGGCGTCGGGAATCCACGGCAATGCCCGGGTCGAGGCGGTCGAATCGGCGCTGCTCGACGAAGCACTGGGCAGCGGCGCCATCGCCGTCATCCCCGGCTTCCAGGGGGTCAGCGAGGACGGCCGCGTCGCGACTTTGGGCCGCGGCGGTTCGGACACCAGCGCGGTCGCCATCGCCGCCGGCGTGCACGCCGACCGTTGCGACATCTACACCGACGTCGACGGCGTCTATACCACCGACCCGCGCATCGTGCCCAAGGCGCGCAAGCTCAGCCAGATCACCTTCGAGGAGATGCTGGAGCTGGCCGGGGTCGGGTCGAAAGTGCTGCAGGTGCGCTCAGTCGGGCTTGCCATGCGCGCCGATTTACCCTTGCGCGTGCTGTCGGCGTTCGAGGATGTGCCGGGCACCGAAATCGTCGCACAATTGGGAGCGGACATGGAACGCAACGCCATCGCCGGCATCGCCGCCGACCGCAACGAGGCGCGGGTCACCCTGACCGGTCTCGCCGACCGGCCGGGCATGGTCGCGGCGGTGATCACGCCATTGAGCGAGGCCGGCATCCCGGTCGACATGATCGTCCACGCCGCCACCGCCGGCGAGGGCCGAAGCGACCTCAATTTCACCGTCCCGCGCGCCAGCCTGGCGCAGGCGACGGCGGTGCTGAAGAAGGAACAGGAAGCGATCGGCTTCGGCGACCTGCTGACCGATGCCGCGGTCGCCAAGGTGTCGATCGTCGGCGTCGGCATCCGGTCCAACCCGGCGCTGGCGGCGACCATGTTCGAGACCCTGGCCGAGCGGAAGATCAATTTGCTGGCGGTCACCACCAGCGAGATCAAGGTCAGCGCTTTGGTCGCAGAGGACCAGATGGACCTGGCCGTGCGCGTGCTGCACAGCGCCTTCGGACTGGACGCGGAGGCACCATGAGCGGTGAAGGACTGATCGCGGAACCCCGGGCAGTGCACCCCAGCGCCGGCCATGTGCGCCTCAAGGCCCTGATGCACCGCGGCACCGAGTTCCTCGGCTGCGACATCGCCATCCTCGGCGGCGCGATGAGCTGGGTGTCCGAGCGCAACCTGGTTTCGGCCATTTCCAACGCCGGCGGCTTCGGGGTGATCGCCTGCGGGGCGATGACCCCCGATTTGCTCGACACCGAAATCGCCGAGACCAAGGCGCGGACAGACAAGCCGTTCGGGGTCAACCTCATCACCATGCACCCGATGCTGAGCGAGCTGATCGACACCTGCGGCAAGCACCAGGTGAGCCATGTCGTGCTCGCCGGCGGGCTGCCGCCGGGCGGCGCCATCGAGCGCATCAAGAGCGGCGGCGCCAAACTCATCTGCTTCGCGCCGGCGCTGAGCCTGGCGAAGAAATTGATGCGGTCGGGCGCCGACGCTTTGGTGATCGAGGGCATGGAGGCCGGCGGCCATATCGGCCCGGTGTCGACCAGCGTGCTGGCGCAGGAAATCCTGCCGCACATCGCCCATGACATTCCCGTATTCGTCGCCGGCGGCATCGGCCGGGGCGAGGCGATCGCCGCTTATCTGGAGATGGGGGCGGTCGGGGTCCAGCTCGGCACCCGCTTCGTCTGTGCCCACGAGAGCATCGCCCACGCCAACTTCAAGAAAGCGTTCATCCGCGCCTCGGCCCGCGACGCCATTCCCAGCGTCCAGATCGACCCGCGGCTGCCGGTGATCCCGGTGCGGGCGCTGAAGAACCGCGAGATGGAAAATTTCGCCGCCAAGCAGCGCGAGGTCGCGAAAGCGCTCGACGAAGGCACGATTGCCATGGCCGAGGCGCAATTGCAGATCGAGCATTATTGGGCGGGGGCGCTCAGGCGGGCGGTGATCGACGGCGATGTCGAGAGCGGCTCGGTGATGGCCGGTCAGTCGGTCGGCATGGTCAAGAACGAGGAGCCGGTGGCGACAATCATCGAGGAGTTGGCCGACGAAGCCGCGGCGGCGCTGGAGTCGCGCGGCTGATCGATTGCCGACCCGTGCCGCGTGACAGCGCCGCGCCGCATCTGATAGCGCTCTTGCCATGCCGCTGACCGCCGCCACTTCCGCCCGCGAAATCCTGACCGGGCTACACGAGGTAATGGCGCGGCGCGGATCGGCCCAGGCCAAGCTCGATCATGTCGTCGATCTCATCGCCGAGGCGATGCGCAGCGAGGTCTGCTCGATCTATCTGCTGCGCAATAGCAAACTCGAACTGTTCGCCACGCACGGCCTCAGGAAGGAAGCGGTGCACGTCACCCGCCTGGCCATGGGCGAGGGCCTGGTCGGCACCATCGCCGCCATGGGCCGGGTGCTCAACCTGGCCGAGGCGGCGCGCCACCCGGCCTTCGCCTATCGCCCGGAAACCGGAGAGGAGGGCTTCCACAGCTTCGCCGGCGTGCCAATCGTGCGGCGCGAGCATCCGATCGGCGTGCTTGCCGTTCAGCATGCCGAGCCTCGCCGCTACGCGGATGTCGAGATCGAGGCGCTGCAGACCGTGGCGATGGTGCTGTCCGAGCTGATCGCCAATTCGCGGCTGGTCGGCCCCGCCCGTGCGGCGCGCGTCGACAGCGGCCCGGTCCGCCTTGGCGGGCTGAAGCTGGTCGTTGGCATGGCCAAGGGCGAAGCGGTGTTCCACCAGCCCAAGGTCACCGTCGAGCATACCGTCGCCGACGACACCGAGGCCGAGCGCGCCCGCGTCTATTCGGCTTTCCGCCGGATGCGCGAGCAGATCGAGGCGATGACCCGCGAGGCCGAGTTCGGCACCGCCGGCGAGCACCAGGAGATCCTCGAGACCTACAAGATGTTCGCCTATGACGAGGGCTGGTCGCGGCGGATCAACGAGGCGATCGACAGCGGCCTGACCGCCGAGGCGGCGATCGAGCGCGTCCAGCAGCGCACCCGCGCCCGCATGCTGGAGATCGACGACCCCTTGCTGCAGGAGCGGATGCACGACCTGGAAGATCTGTCGAACCGGCTGATGCGCATCGTTTCCGGGCGCATGGGCACCGCGGCGCAGACGGGCCTCACCCGCGACAGCGTGCTGATTGCCCGCAACCTGGGTCCCGCCGAGCTGCTGGAATATGACCGGCGGCGGCTGAAGGCGGTGGTGCTGGAGGAAGGCTCGCTGACCGCCCACATGACCATTGTCGCCCGCGCCATGGGCGTGCCGGTGGTCGGGCGCGTCGACGATATCCGGCACGTCGCCTCCGAAGGCGACCCGATCCTCGTCAATGGCGACAACGGCATCGTCGTCGTCCGCCCCAGCCGGGCGCTGGCCAATGCCTTCGACCAGCGCATGGCGCTGAGCCAGAAGCGCCGCGCCGAATATGCCTCGCTCAAGTCCCTGCCGGCGGTCACGACGGATGGCGAGCGGGTGACCCTGATGGTCAATGCCGGCCTGGCCGAGGACGCGGCGTCGCTCAACCTGGCCGGGGCCGACGGCATCGGCCTGTTCCGCACCGAGTTCCAGTTCCTGATCGCCGCCCAGCTCCCCGGCCGCGAAAGCCAGCTCCGGCTCTACAAGCAGGTGCTCGAGGCGGCCGGCGACAAGCCGGTCGTGTTCCGCACCGTCGACATCGGCGGCGACAAGGCGCTGCCCTATCTGACCGACGAGCGGGACGAAGCCGAAAATCCGGCGATGGGCTGGCGCGCGCTGCGCCTCAGCCTGGAGCGAACGACGTTGATGAAGGCGCAGGCGCGGGCACTGATCGAAGCGTCCCAGGGCGGCGTCCTGCGGGTCATGTTCCCGATGGTGTCCGAGCCGTGGGAATATGAGCAAGCGCGCGCCTTGTTCGAGGAGCAACTGGCCTGGGCCCGGCGCGGCCATCGGCCGGTGCCGCGAAGCATTGAGTTCGGGGCCATGCTGGAAGTGCCGAGCCTGGCGGAAATGCTCGACGTGCTGCTGCCGCGCGTCGATTTCCTGTCGATCGGCACCAATGATCTGACCCAGTTCCTGTTCGCCGCCGACCGCGCCGACCCGAGGCTGGCCGAGCGCTACGACTGGCTGAGCCCGGCGATCTTGCGGTTCCTGCGTCGCATCGTCGTCCAGGCCGAGGCCGCAGGCGTGCCGCTCCGCGTCTGCGGCGAGATGGGCGGCCGGCCGCTGGAGGCAATGGCGCTGATTGGCATCGGCATCACCAATTTCTCAATCACCCCGGCGGCAGTCGGGCCGGTCAAGGCGATGGTCCGCTCGCTCGACGCCGCCGCCGCCCGGGCGCGGCTCGAGAAGCTGCTGGCAAAGCCGCCGCGCGACATGCGCAAGGCGCTGACAGATTGGGCGAAAAGGCACACCGTTGCGCTCGGCTGACGGTTGACACGGCGACCGCCGACCCCGACAACGCTGGCACGCACTTTCCGATGATTTCCGGCCCGTGGGGGACAAGAATGGGCGATGCCGAAGTGGAGGAGGTAGAGGGCACGCCGATGACGGTCGGCGAGCGCCTGCGCCAGGCGCGGGAGGCCTCCGGCGTTTCGCTGGAGGAAATCGCGACGACGACGCGAATCCCGACCCGCCACCTGGAAAGCCTCGAGGCGGGCGACTTCGCCCGGCTGCCGGCGCCGACCTACACTATCGGCTTCGCCAAGAATTTCGCCGCCGCCGTCGGCCTCGACCGCGCCGAAATCGGCGACCAGCTGCGCGCCGAGATGGGTGGCAGCCGTCCGGTCATGACTACTCCCGAGGTGTTCGAGCCGGCCGATCCGGCGCGGGCCATGCCGATCTGGCTGATCGCCGCCGCCATCGGCGCGCTGCTGCTGGCGGCGCTGTTGTTCAACTGGCTCAGCAACCGCTCGCTCGAGGCGCCCGACGAGGAGTCCGCAACCAATCTCGCCGCGTCGGCCCCGCCGCCGCTGGCTACGCCCGCCCCGCTGGCGGAGCGGACCGTCGTGCTCGCCGCTAGCGACGCGGTGTGGATCGAGGTCAAGGACGGCGCCATCATCCTCAAGCAGGGCGAGCTAACCGCCGGCCAGAGCTTCACCGTGCCGGTCGACGCCGTCGCGCCGACCCTGACCACCGCCAAGGCCGAAGCGCTGCGCATCACCGTCGGCACGACATTGGCACCAGCGATCGGGCCAGCCGGAACCAAGGTGACGGTCAGTTTGAAACCCGACGATCTGTTGCGACCGCCCGCGGCGGCCACGGCGCAGCCGCGGCCGTCACCGGTGCGCGAGCCGGCCCGGACCCGCCCGGCGGCAAGCCGTGCCGAACCGCCGGCCCCCGTCCCGGCGCCGACGCCGCAAGAGGATGCGGCGCAACCGGCGACGACGCCGCAGCAGTGACATTCATCGCCGCGAAAGCCCGCCTGGGCAATCGTTCACGCCCACAGCCGACCAGGGATTGAAATGCGCCTGCCACTGTTTGCTTCTATTGCCGTCATCGCCTTTGTCTCGCTGAGCCCGGCCGACGCCCAGCGCCGCCAGCCGACGCCGGAGGACCGCATCGAGCGGCTCGAAAAGCAGGTCCGCCAGGTCCAGCGCCAGGTCTTCCCCAAGGGCCAGCCGGCCGACACCGCCGGCTTCAGCGACGAACCGGCGGCGACTTTGATGCAGACCAACCAATTGTCGAACCGGCTAGACGCGATCGAGCGGCAGATGGCCGAGATCGTCCGCGCCACCGAGGAGAACGGCAACCGGCTGTCGACCATGGAAGCGGACCTCGCCCGCCTGCGCGCCGACCAGGACCGGCGCCAGCGCGAGCTGGAGCGCAGTGACGCCGTCGATGCCGATGCGGGACCGGGAGCCGAACCAGCCGACGCGCAGGCGGAGCCGGACGACGGGCCACCGCCGGCACCCAGGCCCAAGGTCGAGACGCGCAACGAGGCGTCAGTTCCAGCCATCCAAACGGCCAAGCCGGGCGACGCCAATTTCGTCGCGGCCGGCGAGGAAGCCTATGACCGCGGCTACCAATTGTGGAATTCGGGCCGCTACGACGAGGCGATCACTTCGCTCAGGGCCATGGCCTCGTCCTTCCCCGGCCATCGCCGGGTGAGCTGGGCCAGGAATCTGGCCGGGCGGGCACTGCTCGACAAAGGCCAGGCGCGCGCCGCCGCCGAGGCATTGCTCGCCAATTATCGCGCCGACCCCAAGGGCGAGCGGGCGCCGGACAGCCTGTTTTATCTCGGCCAGGCGTTGGTCAAGCTCGGCCAAGCGGCCCAGGCGTGCAAGGCCTACAGCGAGCTGCAGGAGGTATATGGCGCGACCATGCGCGGCCAGCTGCAGCAGATGCTGCCCGCTGCCCGCGCCGCGGCGAAATGCGGCTGACGTGCTAAACTCGGGCGGGTGACCAACGCGCTCGTCCCAGCCCCTGACCTCGTCTCCCGGTTCGAGGCGGACCTGGCGCCGCTTGCCGCGCCGGGCGCCAAGCTCGGCATCGCCGTGTCCGGCGGCCCGGACAGCCTGGCGCTGCTGCTGCTCGCCGCCGCCGCCCGGCCGGGCCGAATCGAGTCGGCCACCGTCGACCATCGGCTGAGGCCGGAAAGCGCCGGAGAGGCCGCCTTCGTCGCCGACATCTGCAATCGGCTCGATATTCCCCATGCCACCCTGCCAGTGACGGTGCTCCCCGGCGCAAGCATGCAGGCGGTGGCGCGCCGTGCCCGCTATGAGGCGCTGGAAAACTGGGCCGGGGACCGCGGGCTGGAAGCGATCGCCACCGCCCATCATGTCGACGACCAGGCCGAAACTCTGCTGATGCGCCTGGCGCGCGGCGCCGGCCTTCGCGGGCTGGTCGGCGTGCGCCAGGCGCGGCCGCTCGAGGCCGGAATCTCCGTCATCCGGCCGCTGCTCGGCTGGCGGCGCGAGGAGTTAGCAGCGATCGTCATGGCCGCCGGCATCACGCCGATCGACGACCCCGCCAACCGCGACCCCCGCCACGACCGAAGCCGCTTCCGGGGCATGCTGGCCGACGCCGACTGGGCCGACCCGGAGCGGCTGGCGGCCTCGGCGCGTTGGCTGGCGGATGCCGACGAAGCCCTGGAATGGGCACTCGCATCCTTGCTGGAAGCCAGGCTGAAAAAGACCGGCGCGTCAGTCACCATCGAAGCCGAGGGATTGCCGCGCGAGATGCAGCGCCGGCTGCTGCTGGCCGGGTTCGACCGCATGGGCATCCACCGGCCGCGCGGGCCCGACCTCGACCGGGCGCGCAAGGCGCTGCAAGCGGGCAAGCCGGCGACACTCGGAGGGCTGAAACTTGATCCGGGTCCGCCATGGAGGCTGTCGTCGGCCCCGCCGCGGCGGCGCTAGGAATTGATGCCGAGCCGCTTCTTGGCGTCGCTTACCATCGACTGAAAGCGCGGGTCCGCACGGATGCTGTCGAAATCCGGGTCGGTGTCGCCCAGCTTGACCGTCGTTGGGCCCATCCTCGGGAAAATTTCCGCCAAAGCCGCCAATGCCGCCTCCTTGTCGCCCAAGTTGGCCGCGAGCGTACAGGCGAAATTATACCGCATGTTGATGTTGTCAGGATCGACCAGCAGCGCCCGCTCCATCCACTGCTTCGCACGTTGAGGCTGCTCCAGGATCACGAGGCTTCCAACCCCGAAACTCAGTGCGGCACCATTATTCGGATCCTGATCAAGGACGCGCTCGACCTCCGCCAGTGCCCGTCCGGCTGCCAATTGCATGTCGTCCTCCCTGCCGAGCGCCTGGTAGCAGGAGCAAAGCATTCCCCAGGCGTGGAAATCAGTCTCCATTAGGCTCGCCGCCCGTTCGAAATGAGCGGTTGCTTCGGGCAAGCGCCTTTGGCGCATCAGGATACGCGCCGCTTCCTTATTGGCTTCCCACGATTGCGGGTCGAGATCGAGTGCGCGTGCGATCTCGGCATCAGCTTCGTCGATCCGGCCCTGTTCGGCGAGGTGGCGCGCGATTGGGCAGTGGGCTTCGGCGATAGTGGGATCCAAGGCAAGGGCGCGCTCCGCCGCCGGCTTGCCGTCGTCGTCGCCGCTGCTGAAGCTGTACCAGAAATTGGATTGGGCAATCGCCATCAGTGCCCAGGCCCGCGCGTAGTTGGGATCGATCTCAATTGCCTTCCCGCAGATCCGGATGACTCGCTCCTCGCGTCTGCGGTCCCCGTGATTGCCCGTGATCCAGTACTGGCGGGCGAGCAGGTAGAGGTCGTAGGCCTCGGCGCTGCTGGTGCCGCGATTTTCGATCGCCTTCTTCTCTTCGGGCAGGAGCTTCAGCTTGAGCGCGGCAACGATCGCCTCGGAGATTTCGTCCTGGATGGCGAAGACGTCGGTGAGATCGCGGTCGTAGCGTTCGGCCCAGACGTGATTCCCAGCGGCGCCGTCGATCAGCTGCGCTGTGATCCGCACCCGCCCGCCGGACTTGCGCACGCTGCCTTCCAGCACGTGGCTGACGCCCAATTTGCGGGCGACCGCCGGAACATCGACGGCCGCCCCCTTGAAGGTGAAGGCGGTGTTGCGTGCCACCACCGACAAGGCCGACACTTTCGACAGATCGGTGATGATGTCCTCGCTGATGCCGTCGCTGAAATATTCCTGCTCGGGCTCGCCGCTCATGTTGGCGAAGGGCAAGACGCAAATGGAGACGCCCGGGCCGCCGGCGGTCCGGGCGTGGGGCGAGGTAATTGCGCCATTGCCGGCCAGCTTGTCGATCGCCGACAACAGCGCCTGCAGGTTCGCCGGGGCGCCGTCGCGGTCCCATTGCGACAAATCGATCGACTGGAACTGGCGGAAACCGAGCGGCGGCCGCGTCGAATCGATCGCCACCGGAACCAGCCTGCCGCTCTCCCGGCCTTCGGCGGCCTCGTCCTGGACCCAGGCGGACTCGCAGCTGTCCTTCGACCACAGGACGACCACCGCTTGCGCATCGCCGAGCGCCTTGTCGATTTCGCGGATGAACCGCGATCCGCCTTCGATCTGGCGATCCCACCAGACATCATGGCCGGCCTCGGCGATGGCCGCGGCCAAATGCTGGGCGGCTTCCAGGTCGGACCGCGCGTAACTGAGGAAGACCTTGGCCATGCGCTCCCCACGACAAGCGAAGGGTTCTGCGCTGAAGTCGCCGGGCCTTCAAGTGCGCGGTCAGCGCGGGATCGATTGGCGTTCCATTGTTATTAAGGCGGAAAAGCCTATTTTAGGGTCCGATCGTAAAGGTGGCCAATGGACGAAAACGACAAGAAGCCGACGAACCCCTGGACCAAGTCGCTGTTCATCTGGATGGCGGTGCTGCTTGGTCTGGTGCTGTTCGTCCAGTCGGTCGGCGGCGGCGGCGCCACGACCGCCGAGCCGATGGCTTATTCCGAGTTCGTGAAGCAGGTCGACGAAGGCAATGTCCAGGCCGTCACCATCGCCGCCGCGCAATCCGGCAATGCCACCATCACCGGCAAGCTGGCCAACGACCAGGCCTTCCGCACCACCGCGCCGTCCGACGCCAATGTGTCCGACCGGCTGATCGCCAAGGGCGTCGACGTCCAGGTCAAGGCCGAGGAGCAGTCGAGCTTCTGGCTGATCCTGCTCTACCAGTCGCTGCCATTCCTGCTGATCCTGGGCATCAGCTTCTTCATCATGCGCCAGATGCAGAAGAATGCCGGTTCCGGCGCCATGGGCTTCGGCAAGAGCCGCGCCCGCATGCTGACCCAGAAGGAAGGCAAGGTGACCTTCGCCGACGTCGCCGGGATCGACGAGGCGCGCGAGGAGCTTGAGGAGATCGTCGAATATCTCAAGGACCCCGGCAAGTTCGCGCGGCTCGGCGGCAAGATCCCCAAGGGCGCGTTGCTGGTCGGCTCGCCCGGCACCGGCAAGACCCTGCTCGCGCGCGCCATCGCCGGCGAGGCGGGCGTGCCCTTCTTCACCATCTCCGGCTCCGACTTCGTCGAGATGTTCGTCGGCGTCGGCGCCAGCCGCGTCCGCGACATGTTCGACCAGGCCAAGAAATCGGCGCCGTGCATCGTCTTCATCGACGAGATCGACGCCGTCGGCCGCCATCGCGGCGCCGGGCTGGGCAATGGCAATGACGAGCGCGAGCAGACGCTGAACCAGCTGCTGGTCGAGATGGACGGCTTCGAGGCCAATGAAGGCATCATCATCATCGCCGCCACCAACCGGCCCGACGTGCTCGACCCGGCGCTGCTTCGCCCCGGCCGCTTCGACCGCCAGGTCGTGGTCCCGCGCCCGGACATCGACGGCCGCGAGCAGATCCTGCACGTCCATATGAAAAAGGTGCCGCTGGCGCCCGACGTCGACCCCCGGGTTATCGCCCGCGGCACACCCGGCTTCTCCGGCGCCGACCTCGCCAACCTCGTCAACGAAGCGGCCCTGCTCGCCGCCCGCAAGGGCAAGCGCCTGGTCGCCGCGCAGGAATTCGAGGAAGCCAAGGACAAGGTCATGATGGGCACCGAGCGCCGATCGATGGTGATGACCGAGGACGAGAAGAAGATGACCGCCTATCACGAGGCCGGCCATGCCATCGTCGCCATCCACGAGCCGGCATCCGACCCGATCCACAAGGCGACCATCATCCCGCGCGGCCGCGCCTTGGGCATGGTCATGCGCCTGCCCGAGCGCGACAATTATTCCTATCACCGCGACAAGATGTACGCGAACCTCGCCGTCTCCATGGGTGGCCGGGTCGCCGAGGAAGTGGTGTTCGGCTACGACAAGGTCAGCTCCGGCGCCTCGTCCGACATCAGCTATGCCACCAACCTTGCCCGCGACATGGTCACCCGCTGGGGCATGTCGGACGAGCTTGGCCCGCTGCAATATGCCGAGGCCGACGAGGAAGTGTTCCTCGGCTATTCGGTCAACCGTCAGAAGAACATGTCGAACGAGACCGCGCAGGCGATCGACAAGGAAATCCGCCGGGTCGTCGAGCAAGGCTATGACCGCGCCAAGTCGGTGCTCAAGGAGCATCGCGACGAACTGGAGACTCTGGCCAAGGCGCTGCTCGAGTTCGAGACCTTGTCGGGCGACGAGATCAAGACGGTGCTGAACGGCGGCAGCATCGATCGCGGCAGTTCCTCGAAGCCGTCCATCCCGGCCGCCGGATCGTCGATCCCCAAGGCCAAGCGGCCCAAGTCTGGAATCGGCGGAGCCGCCCCGGCAGCGAGCTGAACGAGCCGCCGTTCAATTGCCGTTCACCAGCCGGGCGCTCCAAGCCTGGCCGATGAACCGCGAGGGGAACGCATGAAATTCGAAATGTTGCTGGCGATAGCGCTGGCCGCCGCGCCGCTGAACGCCGCCGCCGCGCAGACCATGAACGCCCAAAGCTTTCACCAGCGCGCCACCAAACTCAAGGCCAAGGGCGCGATGGCGCTCTTCGCGCGCGGCGAGATCAAGGCGTTGATGAAGGAAGGCCAGGCGGCGGGCCAACGCGCCCGCGAGGGGCGCCTGGCGGCACTGAAGGCCGGCCACAAACCGCGCTATTGCCCGTCCGAGGGCCAGAACAGGATGGACAGCGACGAGTTCATGGAGCGGCTGGCGGCGATCCCCGCCGCCGACCGCGCCCGCATCGACATGACTGAAGCAACCAACCGGATCCTGGCGGGCAAATTTCCCTGCAAGGCCGGCTGACCGCCCGGCCGCCTAGACGATCCCGATTGCCGCGATGACGACAAAAAACAATGCCGCGGCGACGAAAGCGAAGGTGACGAGCAGGGTCGCCCGGAAGAAGGCGCCGAAGCGGCCAAGGCCATAGGCCTGCTTCAACTGCCGGTACATGTGGAAAGGCGGCACGAAGAACAGGAAGCCAGCCAAAGCCGTCCAGCCAGCCGCCACCAGCAGCCCGCCGAGGATGGCGAGGATCATCATGAACGACAGCGAATAGGTGACGAACACCGTATGGTCGTAGAGCCGATACCGGCGGCTGAACGGGAACAGCAGCCACATGAACGGCACCGACAAGGGGATCAGCAGCCAGCTGAACTTCGACGCCGAGTCCTGGATCTTGGTGACCAAAAGCTCCGGATTCTCCTGCGCCTTCTCGACCACCGCGCGGAGCCATGGCGGCGCTTCGTCATTGCCCGAGTTGACCTCAACCGGAATTTCGCCGCGCCGTAGCTTCTCGATCTCCACGAGCTCTTTCTTTTGCTGGGCAAGCCTGAGGTCGAGTGCGTGGACCGGCTTGTTTTCCTTGATCGCCTCGGCGCGCCGGGTTTCGGTCTCGCGGATCTCCGCTTGCTGCGCCGTGACCGCTTCCTGGAAGCCGGCGCGGACGCTCCCCGGCGAGCCGTCATAGAGCGCGCCGGTGAAGTTGAGCACGGCGAACATGGCGAAGACGGTGAACAAATAGAGCGCGACCGGAGAAATGTAGCGGGCGCGCTCGCCGGCGATGTAGCGGCGAGTCATTTCCCCGGGCCGCCAGGCCAGCATCGGCAAGGTCCGCCAGAACTTGCCTTCGAAATTCATGATGCCGGCGACGAAATCGCCCATGAACGCGCGCAGCGAGCGATGGATATGCGCCTTCTGGCCGCACGACGCGCAGAACGGGCCGACCAAGGGCGCGCCGCAATTGAGGCAGGCCTGCTCTTGGGTATGGCCGTCGGCGCCCGGCTCGCCCGCCTTCGGCTCGACGGCGCGCGCCAGCAGGCCGCCGGTCACCGCATCGCCGATTCCGTCGATTTCGCTCATCGCCGATCCCCGCCCTTTTGTGGCGCAGCACAGCGCCGGATGCTAGCGGCTTGTGCGATGACACGCATTGGCCTCCTCGGCGGTTCCTTCAATCCTGCCCACCGCGGGCACCGGCGGATCAGCCTGGCGGCGATGGATGCGCTCGGCCTCGACGAAATCTGGTGGCTGGTCTCGCCGGGCAACCCGTTGAAACCCACTAAGGGCATGGCGCCCTATGAAGCGCGGCTGGAATCGGCGCGCGAGCAGGCCAAGGGCACCCGCATCAAGGTCAGCGACTTCGAGGCCCGCGCCGGCACGCGCTACACTATCGACACGCTGGCGGCGCTGACCCGCCGTCATCCGGACGCCCGCTTCATCTGGCTGATGGGCGCCGACACTGTGGCCCAATTCCATCACTGGCGCCGCTGGCGTGACCTGGCCGCGATGGTGCCGATTGCGGTGATTCACCGGCCGGGCTATGATAGCCTTGCCCGCGCGGCACCCGCGATGGGCTGGCTCAGGTGGTTCGTCCGCCCCCCGGCCATGGCGAAACGCTGGACGGACTGGAGTGCACCGGCGATTATCTTTCTTCGCCTGCCGCCCGACCCGACCTCCGCCACACGCCTGCGTGCGCTCAACCCCAATTGGCATCGCCGCTTCACCAATGCGAAGCGGCCGGCCCTGTCATCATAGGAGCAAATTTGGCAGATCCTCGCCCAGCGATCGACGAAACCAAGCAACCGGTCGACGTAGAAGCGCTCCATGCGCTGGTGATGCAGAGCCTCGATGACGACCAGGCGGTCGAGCTGATCTCGATTCCGCTGACCGGCAAGTCGAGCATCGCCGATCACATGATCATCGCCAGCGGCAAATCCTCCCGCCAGGTCGCTTCGATGGCAACCAAGCTCGCCGAGCGGATCAAGAAGGAATTCGGCAAGAACGTGCGGATTGAGGGCCTGCCGGTCGCCGACTGGGTGCTGATCGACGCCGACGACGTCATCGTCCATCTATTCCGCCCGGAAGTGCGCACCTTCTACAACCTCGAGCGGATGTGGGCGTTCGGCGACGAGGGCGCAAAGAACGCGACTGCCGGAGCCTAGTGCTCCTCCACATCATCGCCCGCGGCAAGATCGGCCGGTCGCCGGAGGCCGAGCTGACCGACCGTTATCTTAAGCGGATCGCCTGGCCGGTAAAGCTGACCGAGCTGCCGGATCGCGGCGGCCATCCGCCGGCGGCACCGGCCAATTGTGTCACCGTGCTGCTCGACGAGCGCGGTGAGGCACTGGCCTCCATGGCCTTCGCAAAGCAGCTCGAGGCCTGGCGCGACGGCGGCAAGCGCGAGGCGCGGTTCCTGATCGGCGCCGCCGACGGCCATGGCGAAGAGGCGCGGGCCGAGGCGAACCTATTGTTATCGTTCGGCCCGGCGACCTGGCCGCATCTGCTGGCCCGCGCGATGCTTGCCGAACAATTGTTTCGCGCGACATCGATCCTTGCGAACCACCCCTATCATCGCGAAGGTTGAAGCCATGTCCCGCCGCCTCGCCTTGCTGATCGCCGCCGGCCCGCTGTTGCTGGCGGCGGCGAGCGCGCCGGTAACGGCACAGGCGGAGACCGCTGATTCGACGCTGGCGCGCGTTCGGTCAGAGGCAAAAGCGGCCCAAGCCGAGGTGCAGCGGCTTGAGCAAGCGGCGGGCGCGGCGCGCGGCGAGGCGGGGAGGCTGGCTGCGCAGCGCCAGGCCGCGGCAGCCGCCGTCATCGCCTCGGAAGCGCAGATCAGCGCCGCCGATGCCGAGCTTCGTCTCGCCGACGCACTGGTCGCCCGCCGCGCCGAGCGGCTGGCGGCGCGTCAGGCCCCGGCCGCCGCCTTGCTCGCCGGTATTGTCAGCATGGGGCGAAGGCCGCCCTTGCTCGGCCTCGCCGATACTTCCTCGATCGAGGAGTTCGTGCGGGTGCGGGCGCTGCTCGATGCAACCATGCCGCTGATCCGCGCGCGGAGCGCGGCGCTGGCCGCTGAGCTTGCGCAGGGGCGCCGGCTCCAGGCGTCGGCGCTGGCGGCGCGCGGCCGGCTGGCGAATGCCCGCCGCCAACTCGATCACCGCCAGCGACATCTGGCCCAGCTGGAAGCCAAGGCCATGCGGCAGGCCGAGGCCTATGGCGCCGGCGCGGTCGGGGCCGGCGACGTGCTGATCGCCAGCCGAGAAGGCGCCTCCCGAATCGAAAGCGAAGCCGCCCGCCGGCGCGCGGCGCTCGAGCTCGCGGCGGAGCTTGGTCATCTGCCCGCCGCCCCGGCACGCCCGGGGACGACGCAGCCGGCGGCGACACCCCTCGCCTATCGGCTACCGGTCGAAGCCGCGATCACCGAAGGCGTCGGCGCGGTCGGCGACACCGGGATCCGCTCGCGCGGGCTGACGCTGGCGGCACGCGCCGGCGCCGAAATCCTGGTCCCTGCCGACGGGACAATCGCCTTCGCCGGCCCGTTTCGCCGTCATGACGGCATCGTCATCATCGACCATGGCCGCGGCTGGATGACGCTGATGACCGGCGTGCGCACACCATTGCGCAAGGGCCAACGAGTTCGGGCCGGCGAGCCGCTCGGCCGGGGGCTGGGGCCGATGACGGTCGAACTATCGACCAACGGCAGGCCGGTTTCGGCAGCCCTCATCGCCGGTTCATCTCAATCGCTGTTTATTGAAGGCAAGAGCGGCTAAATGGGTCGCGAACTGCAAGGACTCGTCCGATGAAAGCCCTCGCCCGCCTGCTTCCGCCGCTCGCCGTCGTCGGCGCGCTGACCCTGATCCCGGTGACTACCAGCTCACTCGCGGCGGCCGACGCCGACACGATGAAGGAACTGGACACGTTCATGGACGTGTTCAATCAGGTCCGCGCGACCTATGTCGACCCGGTCGACGACCATGTTTTGATTAAGGGCGCGATTGACGGCATGCTGGCCGCGCTCGACCCCCATTCCTCTTATATGGAAGGCAGCGACTACGCGACGCTGCGCACGACTACCGAGGGGAATTACGGCGGCCTTGGCCTGTCGGTCACCATGGAGGATGGCGCGGTCAAAGTGATCACGCCAACCGAGGACACGCCCGCCGACCGCGCCGGAATGAAGGCCGGCGATTATATCACGCACATCGACGGGCAGCTGCTCTACGGCCTCGACCTCGACGAAGCGGTCGAGAAAATGCGCGGCGACCCAGGCACCACCATCAGCCTGACGGTGGTTCGTCCTGGCCGCGACAAGCCGTTCGACGTGAAGATCACCCGTGCCCGGATCGAGCTTCGCCCGGTCAAGTGGGAGGTCAAGGAAGGCATCGGCATCGTCAACATCAACACCTTTGCCGGCAACACCGGCGCTGCCACCGAAGCCGCGCTGACCGCCATCGACAAGGCGACCGGCGGCAAACCCTTGGGCTATGTCATCGACTTGCGCTCCAACCCGGGCGGCCTGCTTAACGAAGCGGTACGGGTCAGCGACGCCTTCCTCGAGCGCGGCGAGATCGTTTCCGAGCGGGGCCGCGACAAGAAGGACATCGAAAGCTGGTACGCCAAGCCGGGCGACATGGCCCACGGCCTGCCGGTGATTGTCCTGGTCGACGTCGGTAGCGCTTCGGCCGCCGAGATCGTCGCCGGCGCCCTGCAGGACCACCGCCGCGCCATCGTCATGGGCGAGCGCAGCTTCGGCAAGGGATCGGTCCAGGGCGTTTCCGAGCTGAGCCCGACCAGCGCGCTACGGCTGACCATCGCCCGCTATTACACGCCGTCGGGCCGGTCGGTTCAGGCCGGCGGCATCGAGCCGGACATCGCCGTGCCGCAGCTGTCGGACCCCGACTACAAGAGCCGGCCGCGCGTGCGCGAGGCCGACCTGCGCCGCCACCTGCTCAGCCAGGCCGAGGTCAAGGACGACGTGCTCGAGACGGATTCGACGGCCGATCCGCGCTTCGCCGCAACCGCCGAGGAACTCGAGAAGAAGGGCGTCAAGGACTTCCAGCTCGACTATGCGATCCGGACTCTGAAGCGGCTAGCCCCGGCGGCGCCGTCGACGGCCGCGCGCTCGCGCTAACAACAGCCCGCGCGCCATGGCCTCGGCCGCCCAGCCTGTCCCTGCAGCCTTCGCGGGCGCCTCTCTGGCGCGGCTGCTGGCCCTGATCATCCCCATTGGCCTGCTCGGTGGCGCACTCGGCTCGCAGTACATCGGCGGGCTTCACCCCTGTGAGATGTGCTATTGGCAGCGCTGGCCGCATGGGGCGGCGATCCTCCTTGCCGGCGGCGCCTTCCTGTCCCCCGCCGCCAGCCCGCGGGCGCGGACGCTGACGGCCCTGGCAGCCCTTGCCATTGCTGTTTCGGGCGCCATCGGCGTCTTCCACGCCGGGGTCGAGCTCGGCTGGTGGCAGGGCCTGACCCGCTGCACCGCCGGCGGCGCGATAAGCCTCGACGATTTGATGAATGTCCCCTTGGTCCGCTGCGACCAGGTGCAATGGTCGCTGCTTGGCGTTTCGATGGCCGGCTGGAACGCGATAGTGTCGCTCGGTTCGGCTACGGTGATCGCGCTGCTGCAGAGGAAGGGTCGGCCATGACCGGCTGGAAACCCGGCGACCGGCGGCCCGATGCGGCATCGATGCTGCGCGTCGACCAGGCCGGCGAATACGGGGCAACCCGCATTTACGCTGGCCAGCTCGCCGTGCTTGGACAGGACCGTCCGGCGGGGCGGATCATCGCCCGGATGGCGCGGCAGGAGGAGCGGCATTTGCAAAGGTTCGACGCCATGATGGCCGAGCGCGGGGTTCGCCCGACGGCGCTGCAGCCGTTGTGGAAGGCTGCCGGCTTCGCGCTTGGCGCGGCGACCGCCCTGATGTCCGAGAAGGCCGCGATGGCCTGCACCGACGCCGTCGAAACCGAGATCGACCGCCACTATGGCCGCCAGCTCGCCGAGCTCGGCGACAGCGATCCCGAACTGTCCGCCGACATCGCCGAGTTCCGCGCCGAGGAACTGGAGCATCGCGACACCGCGCGCGCGCATGGCGCCGCCGAAACAATCGGCTATCCACTGCTCAGCGCGACGATTCGCGCCGGATGCAGGCTTGCAATCGGCCTGTCGAAGCGGATTTGAGGAACCTTGAGGGCGGCTTGCTCGCTTTTGAACCGATGAAAGGACGCGTGCCAATGTCTAAGCTGCCCCTGGCTATTGGAGCCGCCGCCATCGGCCTTGCCGGGCTGGCCCTGCCCTCCGCGCCGGCGCTCGCCCAGAACACCAAGGTCAGTGAGATCATCGTCTATGGCACCGATCCCTGCCCGCGGTCGACCGACGACGAGATCGTCGTCTGCGCCCGCAAGCCGGAGACCGAGCGCTACCGCATTCCCGAAGCGCTGCGCCAGGGCGGCTCGCTGCAGTCGCGCCAGGCCTGGGCAGCGCGCGCCAAGCAGTTCGAGACAGTCGGCCGAACCGGCATCAACAGCTGCTCGCCGGTCGGACCGGGCGGCTGGACCGGCTGCACCGAGCAATTGATCAACCAGGCCTTCAACGACCGCGAGGAACTGGTCCAGAGCGAGAGCGCGCCGCGCCAGTAAGCGCCACTTGAGGTCGAAAGTCCGCCGATCGATCCCGGCGCGGTCATGATGGTTGCACGGGCATCGGGGCGGGCTTTCCTTTGCGCCGATCGCTGCTAGCTTCGCGCGCCATGACCGTCGCCGACACCGACCCGAGCTTCAAGCCCGCCCCGCCCCACGACCGCGCCTTCCTCGGCCATCCCAAGGGGCTGGGCTATCTCAGCTTCACCGAAGCCTGCGAGCGCTTCTCTTATTATTCGATGCAGACGCTGCTCGTCCTCTACATGGTCAAATATCTGCTGCTACCGGGCAATGTCGAGAACGTCGTCGGCCTGGAGTGGCTGCGTACCCATGTCTTCGGGGGACTCGAGGGCCAGCCGCTCGCCTCGGCGATATTCGGCACCTACACCTCTCTGGTCTATGCGACCCCGATCCTCGGCGGGATCATCGCCGACAAGTGGCTCGGGCGGCACCGCACCTTGGTCGCCGGCGGCGTGTTCATGGCTATCGGCCATTTCCTGATGGCCTTCGAAGGCAGCTTCCTGCTCGCCTTGTTTGCGCTGGTGGTCGGGGTCGGCCTGTTCAAGGGCAATATCGCGACGCAGGTCGGCGCGCTTTACGGGGATTCGGACAATCGCCGGGCGATGGCGTTCCAGATCTTCTACATCGCCATCAACGCCAGCGTCATCGTCGCGCCCTTGGTGTCGGGCACGTTGGGCGAGAAGATCGGCTGGCACTGGGGATTCGGCACCGCCGGCCTGGTCATGGTGCTGGGCCTGATCATCTATATGGCGGGCAAGCGCTGGCTTCCCGCTGACGACATCCGCCCGGCCGCCGACGCCGCCGTGCCGCGCGAGAAGATGACCGGCAACGACTGGACCCGGACGATCGCCCTGATGCTGCTGATTCCGGTGATGGCGATCTCGCTGCTCACCAACCAGGAAATCTTCAACGCCTATCTGGTATGGGGAGACGAGCAGTTCGCGCTCGATTTCTTCGGCACGACACTGCCGACCAGCTGGCTGATCACGCTCGATGCGGCGCTGAGCTTCTCGATGCTGGTCGGCGTTGCGGTCTTTTGGAAATGGTGGGGCAAAAGGCACTACGAGCCGGATGAGCTCGGCAAGATGATCATCGGCAGCGTCTTCACGATCGCCGGCGGGCTGTGCCTGGTCATGGCGGCCTGGATGCAGGCGCCGGGGACCAAGATCGGCCTGTTCTGGCCGTTCATGTTCCATCTTCTCAACAGCATCGGCTTTGCCAACATCCTACCGGTCAGCCTGGCTTTGTTCACCAAGGTCGCGCCCAAGTCGATCACGGCAACGGTGGTCGGCCTCTATTATCTGGCGTTCTTCGCCGCAAACGCCATCGTCGGCTATGTGGGCGGCCTCTATTCCTCGTTGCCGACGACCACCTTCTGGCTGCTGCATGTCGCCACCGCCGTCTTCGGCCTGGTCGCGTTCGTCCTGTTCAAACTGTTCGTCGCCGACCGCATGGCGCACGCGCCGGAACCGGCCGCCGCCTGAACTTCAGAAGTTGAAGCGCAGGCCGCCCTTCACCGTGAACGGCGTTCCTGGCGCGATGTTATTGTCGTTATGGGCGGTGGCGAAATAATCGGCGTCGAATAGATTTTCGACATTGAGCTGGGCCTCGATGCCCCGGCCGAAATCATAATAAGCGGCGGCGTCGACCCGCGCGTAGCCGGGCAGCTTCACCTGGTTGCTGATCGAGGCGTAGGCCTTCGACCGAGCGACGATGCCAAGGCCGAGGCCGAGCCTGCCGGTGACGTCGTAGCGGTTCCACAGCGAGAAGCTGTGCCTGGGCACCAGCGGCACCTCGCGCCCCTCGGGCGCCGAGGCGGTCGTCTCGGCGATCTCCGCCTCCTGCCAGGCATAGCCGGCCGAGATCAGCCAGCGGTCCGTAACGCTGCGTTCCAGGCCCAGTTCGAGCCCGCGGCTGCGCTGGGCGCCGGTGAGGACGATCCGGTCGTCCTGGTCGCGGGCCTGCGTGTTGGTGCGGTCGAGATGATAGAGCGCGGCCGTCGCCAGCAGGCCGGGCACCGGCTCCCATTTGGCGCCGATCTCGTAATTGTCGAAGCGCTCGGGCTTGAGCGACGCGGTGTCGTCGGTGAGGCCGCTGAACTGGTCACCGGATTGCGGCAAATAGGAGCGCGAGTAACTGGCGTAGATCGAGAGGTTCGATCGCGGCCTGAATACCAGGCCGAGGCGCGGCGACCAGAGTTCGTCGCGGCGCTCGAACTCGCCGCCGGCGGGGCGGAAGTCGTCGACCTCCAGCTTGAAGCTGTCGAAACGCAGGCCGGCGACGATCTCGAACATCGGCGAGATCCGGATCTGGTCCTGGACATAGACGGCGGCGACCGTGGCTTTGGTGCGGTTGTTGGCGTCGCTGGCGGTCGGCGCGAAGATAACATCGGCGTCGACGGTCGGGTCGCTGAGCGGCACGCGGTTGCCGCCGACGATGGTACCGCTCTGGCGCAGGTTGCGGGACTTCTGGCGGCCAAGCTCGAAGCCAAGCAAGACGGTCTGGTCGATGCCGCCCAGATCGCTCTCCCAGATGAGGTCGGTCTGGCTGAATAGGTTGGTGCGGCCGTTGCTACTGTTATAGGCGCCGAGCACGACCTCGTTGGTCGCCTCGTCGAGGTTCGACGGATAAATATTCTGGTAGAACTTGTCATAGTCGCCAAGCAAGGTGCGGTTGCGCAGCTTGAGGTCGCTGGTCAGCTGATGCTCGACGGCGATGGTGCCGATATGGACATCGGCTTTGGCGTAACTTTCGTCCGGATCGCCGAAGAAAGTGCGGCCGAAGCCCTCGACCGGCTCGTCGCCGAACGCCGGCACGCCGCGATCGGTCGTCCGCCGGTCGTGGAAATATTCGTAGCTTAGGTCGATCCTGGTGTCCGAACCGGCAAGGATCCCGAGCGTCGGGTTGATCCCGTAGCGCTCCAACTCGACGTGGTGGCGGAAGCTCTCGCCATCTTCGTACATGCCGTTCAGGCGAATCCCGACATTGCCCGCCAGCGGCTGGTCGAGGTCGGCGGTCAGTCGGTAGCCGCCTTCGCTGTCGCCGAGGATGGCGAGCTCGCGATACGGATCGAGCGAGGATCTTTTGGTGACCCGATTGACGACGCCACCGCCGCCGCCGCGCCCGAAGATCATCGCATTGGGCCCCTTCAGCACCTCGACCCGGTCGAGATTGTAGAGGTCGCGGAAATATTGGACGTCGTCGCGGATTCCGTCGCGGAACATGTCGGCGGTGGTGTTGTTGCCGCGCAAGGTGAACTGGTCGCGGTTGGCTTCGCCGGTGCCCGGCATGGCGCCGGGGACGAAAGTCAGGACATCGGCGATCGAGCGCAGTTGCTGGTCTTCGATCTGGCCCTCGGTAATGACCGTCAGGGCCTGGGGAATATCCTTGATGGCGGTGTCGGTCCTGGTCGCGGTCGCGGTGCTCTTGACGCCATAGCTGTCGCGCTCGCCCTGGACGATGATGGCGCCCTCGCGCTCGGCGGCATCGGCGGCGGCCGTGGCGGTAGCGGCGGCCAGCGGTTCGGCTGCTGCTTCCGCCGCCAAAACGGGGGGCACAAGCGCCAAAGACGTGGTGGCGAGCGAAATAACGGCGAAACGCATGGGAGCCCCTGCTATTGATAATCGTTCTTAAGTGAGCCGTCCTGATAATCATTCTCAATAAGCTTGCAACCCGAAACTTCGCCGGTAAGAGCGGGCGACGAGCAATGAGCAGGATGGGCATGGCGAAGACGAGCAAGAAACAGCTGCGGGCGGCCTGGCTTCAGGTCCACAAATGGATCGGCTTGTCGCTTGCCGTCCTGATCATCCCGATTTCGCTGACCGGCGCCGCCTTGGTCTGGCACGACTGGCTCGATGAAAAGCTGGAGCCGCAGCGGCACCAGCCGATCGCTCCGACCGCATTGCCGCCGTCGGCTTATGTCGCGGCGGCCCGAGCCGTCCTTTCGCAAGACGAGCGCATCGCGACCGTCCGCTTCGATGCCGACCGCGCCGCGGTGACGGTGACCGCCAGCAAACCCGCGTCCGCCGGCGGCGGCAGGCCGGAGCGGACCAATGTCTGGCTCGATCCCCGCGATGCACGGGTCATCGACACAGCGTCAGCCAGCAGCGGGCCGGTGCAGGTCATGCATGTCCTCCACGGCAGCCTGATGGTACCCGGATGGGGCCGCACGATCGTCGGCTGGGTCGGCGTCGCCATGCTCGTCTCGTCGATCAGCGGCATGTGGCTGTGGTGGCCGCTAAGCGGTTCGTTCAGCACCGGCCTGCGCTGGCGGCGACGCAACACGCTCAACGCCAACCTCCATTATCTGACCGGCTTCTGGATCATGGTCCCGCTGGCCATGCTGTCATTTACCGGCGCCTGGATTTCCTTCCCGAA
>JAKFFL010000200.1:0-4638 GCA_036675225.1 Sphingomonas sp.
GGGAATTGCGCGGCCCGCAGCAGGCGGACGTCGTCGATGCGCTTGACCGCCGCCGAGCCAATGTCGGCCGAGAAGCTCTGGTCGCGGAAGACGGTGAAGCCCTCCTTCAGGCTCAGCTGGAACCAGTCGCGGCAGGTGACCCGGTTGCCCGACCAATTGTGGAAATATTCATGGGCGACGACTCCGGCGACGGCGTCGAAATCGGCGTCGGTAGCGGTCTCGGTGTCGGCCAGCACGTAGCGCGAGTTGAAGATGTTGAGGCCCTTGTTCTCCATCGCCCCGAAGTTGAAGTCGTCGACAGCGACGATGTTGAACTGGGCAAGGTCATATTCGCGGCCATATTCGCGCTCGTCCCAGGCCATCGCCTGCTTGAGGCTGGCCATGGCGTGGGCGGTGCGCGGCAAGTCCGCCTCGCGCACCCAGATGGCGAGGTCGACGGTGCGGCCGCTCGCCGTCGTGAACCGGTCGCGGTTGGGTGCGAGATCACCCGCGACCATGGCGAAGAGGTAGGACGGCTTGGGGAACGGGTCCTCCCATTCGGCCCAATGGGTGCCGTCGCCGTTGTCGCCGCCGGCGATATGGTTGCCGTTGGCAAGCAGCACCGGATAGCGGGCCTTGCCGGCGGTCATCCGGACCTTATAGCGCGACAACACGTCGGGCCGGTCGGGGTGGAAAGTGATCCGGCGGAAGCCCTCGCTTTCGCATTGCGTGCAAAGGATGCCGCCGGATTCATACAGGCCCATCAGCTTGCTGTTGGCGGCCGGTTGGATAGCGACCTCGGTTGCGACCGTCGCGCTGTCGCCATCGATGGCCACCACCAAAGTGCCGCCGTCCATCGACCAGTCGCCGCCCGATACATTGAGAAGCTCCAGCCCGTCACCGGCCAGCCGCAACGGCCGGTCATGATCGCCGTTGCGTTCCACCTTCAGCGTGGTCCGGACGATGGTCCTTTCCGGGTCGAGCACGACGTCGAGCGCGACGTCCGGTACCAGCCAGTCTGGCCGCCGGTAATCCTTGCGATAGACGGCGGCGTGCTCGGGCGATGGCGGAGCTTCGGGGTTGAGGCGGGCATCGGACATGCGTGGCACTTAGGAGGCAGTCCCTAAACCGGCAAGCGAGGTGGCTTGCGGCGTGACCAATGCGCGCTAGGCTGCCCGCAAAACGGGAGGGGTCCATGTCCATATTGCTGGCCGCGGCGAGCGCCGCGCAGGGGTTCGATGTCGAGGCGGCGACGCGCGCCTATCTCGATACGCTGCAGGGTGCCGCCCGCGCCAGGTCCGATGCCTATTTCGAGGGCGGTTACTGGCTGCCCTTGTGGGGTGCGCTGATTGGCATCCTGACCTACTGGCTGATGCTGCGCTTCCGCTGGTCGGCGGCCTGGAGCGGCTGGGCGAGCCGGGTCACCAGGCGCCCCTGGCTGCAGCCGGCGCTCTATGCCGTTCCATTCACCATTGCCGGGGCCGTGCTGACCCTGCCGTGGACGCTCTACGTCGCCTTCTTCCGCGAGCATCAATACGGCATGTCGAACCAGACGTTCGCCGAATGGCTGCGGGAATGGGGCATCATGCTCGGCGTCGGCGTGGTCATTGGCGCCATCTTCTTTGCCATCATCTATGCCGTCATCCGCAATAGCCCGAAACGCTGGTGGCTGTGGGGGACGGTAGCGAGCGGGGTCTTGCTGGCCGTGATGATCCTGCTGGCGCCGGTCTTCATCGAGCCGCTGCTGAACAAATATACGCCAATGCAGGCGGGGCCGGTGCGCTCGGAGATTCTGCGCATCGCGCATGAGCAGGGCATTCCGACCAACGACGTCTATGTCGTCGATGCCTCACGCCAGACCAAGCGCATCTCGGCCAATGTTTCCGGCCTCGGGCCGACCGTCCGCATCGCCCTCAACGACAATCTGCTCAACCGCTCGACCCTTGGCGGCATCAAGGCGGTGATGGGCCACGAAATGGGCCACTACAAATTATACCATATCCAGAAGCTGCTTTTGTACCTGACGCTGATGGCGCTGGCCGGGTTCCTGTTCACCTATTGGGCGGTGCCGAAGCTGCTGGCGCGCCACGGCGAGCGCTGGGGCGTGCGCGAAGTGTCGGATCCCGGCTCGGCGCCAGTTTTCCTGGGCCTGCTGGCCTTGCTCGGGATTCCCGGCGGAATCCTCTTCAACAGTATCATCCGCTACCATGAAAGCGAGGCGGACGCCTTTGGCCTGGAGGCCGCGCGCGAGCCGGACGGATTCGCCATGACCGCCATGCAGCTGAGCGAATATCGCAAGATCGAGCCGGCCAAATGGGAAGAGGTGATCTTCTTCGACCATCCGTCGGGACAAACCCGCGTCCACATGGCGATGGCGTGGAAGGCGAAAAATCTCGACAAGCTGCCACCCGAGCAGCGCCGGATCATGGTGATGACGCCCGAGGCGGCGACGCCCTAGGCGGCGTCGGGCGCCGGCACCATCTTGGTGCGGTCGCTCATGGCGATCAGCATGCCGCCCAGCGCCAGCGCCGCGCCGAGGCCCGCCAGCAGGCTCCAGCGATAGCCTTCGAAGGCGGTCGACAAAGCCATGGCGATGATCGGCACGATGATGCTGGAATAGGCAGCCTTGGCGGGGCCGATCTTGCGTACAACCGGGAAATAGAGGCTGAAGGCCAAGGCCGAGGCGGCGAGCCCGAGGTAGAGCAGGCCGGCGAGATAGGCGGGCCGCGGGTCGAAGGTCGGCGGGCCGGCGACGACCAGGGCGATCGTGCCGTCAAGCACGACTCCGATCGCCATCGACCAGGCGAGCAGGGCCGTTAGCGGATGCCGCCGCGCCCGTCCCATCGCCTGGTAGACGTTGGCGAACGACGCGCCGAGCATGCCGACCAGGGTCAGCGCCAGGCCGATCATGACCTCGGCCGATCCCGCCGGATGCAGGCGGAACTCATGCGCGAACAGCAAGCCGATGCCGACCACCGCGACGGCTGAGCCCAGCAAGAATCGCGCGTGCACCCGATGCCCGAGTAAGAACCGGGCCAGGATTGCGTTGGGGATCAGCAGCAGCGCGAAGAAAGTCGCCACCAGCCCCGACGTGATGTGCCGTTCGGCCAGATAGACGCTGTTGAAGTTGATGCAGAACTGGGCGACGCCGATGACCAGCGCCGCGATCATGCCGTCCCGGTTGAGCCGCAGGGTCTGGCCCTGGACCCGCGCCAGCACGGCCATGGCGGCGGCGGCGATGATGAAGCGATAGGTCACCGACCAGTGCGGCGAAACGCTCCCCAATTGGTCGCGGATGACAATCCAGGTCGATCCCCAGATGAGGGTGAAGACGATGAAGGGGACGACGATCGCCGCGTCCAGCGGCGCCCGGCGAGCGGTCACAGCGCCGCGATCGCCGCGGCCAGCCGGTCGACGGCGGCCATATCCTGGTCCCAGCTGGTGACAAGCCGGATTTCGCCGGGCCCCCAGTCGTAGAAGTCGAATCCTTGCGCCCGCAGGGACTTGGCTTCCGCGCCGCTGGCGCGGATGAACAGCTCGTTCGCCTGGACCGGATGAACCAGCCGGCCGCCGGCCGACTGCGCCAGCACCTGGGCCGCCGCATTGGCGGCGCGGGCATTTGCGAGCCAGAGGTCGCCTTCGAGCATCGCCAGGATCTGCGCCGCCAGATATCGCCCCTTGGACAGCAGATGGCCGGCCCGCTTGCGCAGCACCAAGGCTTCTTCGGCAAGCTCGGCGCGGAAGAAGATCAGCGCCTCGGCGTTCATCCCGCCATTCTTGACGAAGCCGAAGCTCATGACGTCGACCCCCGCGCGCCAGCTCAGGTCGGCCGGCGCCGCCCCGGTCGAGGCAACAGCATTGGCGAAGCGGGCGCCGTCCAGATGCAGGCCGAGGCCGTGGCTGCGAGCAAAGGCGCCCAGCGCCGCCGTCTCATCCGGCGAATAGGTCAGCCCATATTCGGTGGCATTGGTGATCGACACCGCCTTGGGCTGGATCTGGTGGACGTCGGCGCGGATCCGTGCCCGCGCCTCGGCGGCCGCCTCGACCGTCAGTTTGGCGCCCTGGCCATCGACCAGGATGAGCTTGGCACCATGGGTGTAGAAACCCGGCGCACCGGCTTCGTCGACCTCGATATGGGCGTCGCGGTGACAGAGGATTCCGCCATAAGGCGGGCACAAGGTGGCAAGGCCGAGGCAATTGGCGGCGGTGCCGGTCGTCACCCATAGGGCGCGGACCTCGGTCCCGAACAAAGCCGAGAAAGCGCCGTCGATCCGGCTGCTCCACTGATCGCCGTCATAGGCGGTGTCGAGCCGGTTCGCCTCGGCCAGCGCATCGAGCACGGCCGGGCAGGCGGCGGCGGCATTGTCGGAGAAGAAGCGCATCGCGTCGGGCGGCATGGCGCCAGCGGGCGCCGCGGTCAATCGAGCATGGGTAAGGGAGCGGAATGGCTATAGGAGATTCCTGTCCTCGGCTGTCCCCCGGACAGCCTGTGGGCGATTTTTGTCCTCGCCATGCCCCCGGCATGGCTCCGGGCAAAAATGGTGCTGCCGGTGAGGATTGAACTCACGACCTCAGCCTTACCAAGGATGCGCTCTACCACTGAGCTACGGCAGCATTTCCAGGAGGTGCGCGCCTATGGCCGGAGCCCCGCGCGACTGT
>JAKFFL010000018.1:0-4578 GCA_036675225.1 Sphingomonas sp.
CTCGACCCCGGCGGCGATGACCACGTCCTGGGTGCCGCTCATCACCGCCTGGGCGGCGAAATGCAGCGATTGCTGGGAGGAGCCGCACTGGCGGTCGATGCTGACCGCCGGGACGCTGTCGGGCAGGTGCGAGGCCATGACCATGTTGCGGCCGATGTGGAACGCCTGCTCGCCGATCTGGCTGACGCAGCCAGTGATGACGTCGTCGATGGCGGCGGGGTCGATGCCGCTCTTTTCGACCAAGGCATTCAGCACGGCCGCCCCCATGTCGGCGGGATGCCAGTCCTTCAATGCGCCGCCGCGTTTGCCGCCGGCGGTGCGCAGCGCTTCGACGATATAAGCTTCGGCCAATTCACCCTCCTGCAAGCCAGGAGACCATAGACGGGCACAATGACCGCGCAACCTCCCGCAAACCAGGGGCGTTTCGTTGCCGTCATGTATCGTTCCGACTTGAGCAGCGGCGACCGCGCCGGGACCATCGCGCTGGTCGTGCTGATCCACCTCGGCCTCGGCTATGCCTTCCTCAATGCCTCGGGAACGATGCGGACCATCGAGCGGCAGATCATCCCGCAATTGATCGACGTCGACCTCGAGCCGCCGGCGCCGCCGATCGTCGAGGTGCCGCTGGAGGCGGAAAAGCCGAAGGAGAAGGAAGGCGCGGCCTCGCCCAAGAACATCAAGAGCGAGGCAACGCCGGTCGCCGCGCCCAAGCCGCGCATCGCGCTGCCGGTGCCGCCGCCGATGCCGGTGACCGAGACCCCGCGCGAAGGCAGCGACCCGACCCAGGGCGCGGCGCCGGTGCCGGGCCCGGGGACTGGGGCAGGCGGCATCGGCACGGGGACCGGCGCCGGCGGCTCGGGCAGCGGTGCGGGAGGGGGTGGCGGCGGTGGCGTCGCGGTCCGCTCCACGATCGTCCGCGGAGTCACCAACCGCGACTATCCGGTGCAGGTCCAGCGCAGCTGGCCGCGCAATGGCGCGATCTTCGTCCGCCTGCGGATCGAGGCCAACGGCCGGCCAAGCCAGTGCGACGTCATGCGCGGCTATGGCGACCGGCTGGCCGACCAATGGACCTGCTCGCTGCTGATGGAGCGCGGCCAGTTCCGTGCCGCGCGTGACGCGCGCGGCCAGCCGGTCGCCGACTGGCTCGGCTATGTCCAACGCGACCTGGGCCGGTTCGACCGCTGATCGCTGGATTTCTTGGTGTCGCTCCGGCATGGGCGGCGCCGACAGGAGCGCATGATGATCGAAGCCGAATGGTGGGAATATGAGTCCGTCGAGGAGATGGCGGACGCGGTCGCCGGCGATGTCGGCTTCATCGTCGAAAGCGCCCTGGACGCGCGCGGTTCCTGCCTGTTGGCACTTCCGGGCGGGCGGACGCCAAAGCCCGTCTTCGACCGGCTGGCCAAGGCCGAGCTCAACTGGAAGAAGGTGACCATCATTCCCACCGACGACCGGCTGGTGCCGATGGACAGCGAGCTGAGCAACATCCGCGCCATCGCCAAGGCGTTCCTGCCGACCGGCGCCCGGGTAATCCCGATCGCCACCGAAATCCCCGATTACAAGCTGGCGGGCAATTCCGCCGACGCGCGGCTGCAGGATTTTCCCTGGCCGCCGGACCTTTGCTGGCTCGGCATGGGCGAGGACGGGCACACCGCCTCGATCTTCGCCGGCCCCGACCTTCAGGACGCGCTCGATGCCCCCAAGGCCCGCCGCGCCGTCGGCGTCATGCCCGACCCTATGCCCGCCGACGCGCCGGTGGCGCGGGTGACCCTGACCCGCGCTTCGATCCTGTCGGCGCGGACCCTCCTCATCACCATCACCGGCCAGCAAAAGCGCGAGCTGCTCGAAGGCGCGATCGCCGACGGCCAGTCGAGCAAGCTGCCGATCGGCCGAGTGCTGGCCGAAGCCGAGCAGCCGTTCGATATTCATTGGTGCCCCTAAGCCGTCATTGCGAGCGAAGCGAAGCAATCTAATCTGGATTACCGCGTCGCCTTTGGCTCCTCGCAATGACGTGGATAGCTTAACCTAACACTCCTCCAGCGGCTTGCCTTTGGTCTCCCTGATAAAGACGAAGGCCACCACCGCCGACAGAGCCGTGAAGAAGGCCGGGTACCACAGGCTGGCGTAGATGTTGCCGGTGATCGCCACCAAGGCGAAGCTGGTGACCGGCAGGAACCCGCCGACCCAGCCGGTGCCGACATGATAGGGCACCGACATCGCGGTGTAGCGGATGCGGGTCGGGAACATCTCGACCAGCGCCGCCGCCTGCGGGCCGTAAAGGGCGGTGGCGGCGATGGCGAAGACCATCAGCCAGGCGAAAATGACCGGAATGTTCATCGCCTTTGCATCCGCACCGGCGGGATAGCCTTCGGCGGCGAGCGCGGTCTTGATCTCTTTCCCGGTGGTCTCCTTCATTGCCTTGAGCGCCGCCCCGTCGAGCCCCTGGCCGTCCGGAATCTCCACCTGCTGAATCCCGACGGCGACGATCGTCGTGTCGCCCGCATAGGGCCGCTGCTTGTAGGAAATGCCGGTCGAGGCGAGCAGGCTTTTGGCGATGTCGCAACTACTGTCGAAGCGCCGGGTGCCCACAGGATCGAACTGGACCGAGCAAGTCGCCGGGTCGGCATGGACCTCGACCGGCTTGGACTGCTGCGCCGCGACCAGAGCCGGGTTGGCGGCGGCGGCGATGCCGTGGAAGCCGGGGTAGTAAGCCAGCAATGCGAGCAGCATGCCGCCGAGCATTACCGGCTTCCTGCCCACCCGGTCCGACAGCCAGCCGAAATAGACATAAAGCGGGGCGCTGACGACGGTCATCGCCAGCACCAGCATGTCCTTGGTCGCTTCCGGCACGCCCAGCGAGCGGGTCAGGAACACCTGGACGTAGAAGAAGGACAGATACCAGACCGCCCCTTGCGCGCACATGATGCCGAAGAAGGCGATCAGCACGCGCTTGAGATTGCGCCATTCGGCGAAGCTCTCGCGCAGCGGCGCCTTGGTCAGCTCACCTTTTTCCTTGAGGGCGGCGAAGGCCGGGCTCTCCGACAGCCTGAGGCGCATCCATATCGAGATGCCGAGCAGGACGACGGAGAGCAGGAACGGCACGCGCCAGCCCCAGTCGAGGAACGCCGGCTCGCCGACGGCGGTGCGGGTGCCGAGGATGACCAGCAGCCCGGCGATCAGGCCCAATGAAGCGGTGACCTGGATCCAGCCGGTCATGAAGCCCCGGCGGTGGTTGGGCGCATGCTCGGCGACGTAGATAGCGGCGCCGCCATATTCGCCGCCCAAGGCGATGCCCTGGCAGATGCGCAGCAGGATCAACAGGATCGGCGAGACGATCCCGGCGCTGGCGTAGGTCGGCAGCAGGCCGATGGCGAAAGTGGCGCCGCCCATCAGGCTGACGGTGATCAGGAAAGCTTTCTTGCGCCCGACCCGATCGCCGACCACGCCGAAGATGATCGCGCCCAATGGCCGGAAGGCGAAGCCGGCGGCGAACAGACCCAATGCGGCGATCAGCCCGGCGGTCGGGTCGAGCCCAGCGAAGAACACCTTCTGGATGGTGGTCGCCAAAGACCCGAAGATGAAGAAATCGTACCATTCGAAGGCGGTGCCGGCCGAGGAGGCGACGACGACGCGCTTCATCGGCCAGGGCTGCTGCGGTGCGGACATTCTCCCTCCCCCGAGGATTCCAGTGAGGGATAGCGGGGTCGATGAGAGAGGCAAGTAGCTGTGCTCCTGCGCAGGTAGGAGCCTAGTCCGGCGAAGCCGCTAAGGGGCGCTACGCGCGACTGGGTCCCTGCCTTCGCAGGGACACTTTATTCCCGCCCAGCCACCAGGGCTTCGACGACACCGGGGTCAGCCAGCGTCGTCGTGTCGCCGAAGCCGTCGTTCGCGCCTTCGGCGATCTTGCGCAGGATTCGTCGCATGATCTTGCCCGACCGCGTCTTGGGCAGCGCCGGCGCGAACTGGATGCGCTCGGGCGCCGCCAGCGCGCCGATATGCTTGCGCACCTCCAGATTGAGCTCGCCGCGCAGCGCGTCGTCGCCGTCGATGCCGGCGTTCAGGGTGACGAAGGCGTAAATGCCCTGGCCCTTGATGTCGTGGGGGATGCCGACCACGGCGGCCTCCGCGACCAGGGCATGCTCGACCAGGGCGCTTTCGACCTCGGCCGAGCCTATGCGGTGGCCCGAGACATTGATGACGTCGTCGACCCGGCCCGTGATCCAGTAATAGTCATCCTCGTCGCGGCGGCAGCCGTCGCCGGTGAAATAGAGGCCCGGATAAGCGGTGAAATAAGTCTGGAAGAAGCGCTCGTCGTCGCCCCAGACGGTGCGCATCTGGCCGGGCCAGCTGGCGGCGATGCAGAGGTTGCCGCTCGCCGGGCCGTCGAGGACGTTGTGCTCGGCATCGACCAGCAAGGGCGCGACGCCGGGCAGCGGCCGCGTCGCCGATCCGGCCTTCATCGCCGTCGCGCCGGGGATGGGCGAGATCATGATGCCGCCGGTCTCGGTCTGCCACCAGGTGTCGACCACCGGGCAACGGCCGTCGCCGACCACGTTGAAATACCATTCCCAGCTGTCG
>JAKFFL010000066.1:0-4560 GCA_036675225.1 Sphingomonas sp.
GCGGTCGCTAGCCCCAGCGCGCGATGATGCTTGTGCAACTCAAGGGACCTCCAACTGGTAGTTCGAGCCAAAGCTGCCTTGCGGTTGGAAGTCCCATGGGGCAGCGAGCGCGATATATGTGCGGGGGTCCCCGCTGTAAAGATTTTTTGGGTCCGGGAAGGCGGTTGCGCCGGATTCTGTCCCCGATTGGCAACGTTTCGGCGAAACAGATGTGATATCAAGGAGTTGGAATTGCCCATCCAGGTCACTCGCGAAGATGTCCTCGCCGCCGCCTTGCGCATAGACGAAGCCGTCGAGCACACGCCGCTGATCGCCAGCCGCATCGGCGAGGCGCGGGTCTGGCTGAAATGCGAATGCCTGCAGACCGGCGGTGCCTTCAAGTTGCGCGGGGCGACCAACCGCCTGCTGCAGCTGACGGAACAGGAGCGCCAGGCAGGCGTGGTCGCCTTTTCGTCGGGCAACCATGCCCAGGGCGTTGCCATTGCCGCCGAGCGGCTGGGGATCCCGGCGACGATCGTCATGCCGGCCGACGCCCCGGCGATCAAGATCGACAATACCCGCGCCCATGGCGCCGAGATCGTCTTCTACGACCGGATGACCGAGAGCCGCGAGGCGATCGCCGCCCGGCTGGCCGGCGAGTTGGGCGCCGTGATTGTCCCCAGCTTTGACGACCCCGCCATCATTGCCGGCCAGGGGACCGTTGGGATCGAGATTCTTGCGCAGCTCGCCGACCTGGACGAGCCGGCGCCTGGCGTCATCGCTGTTCCCGTCGGCGGCGGCGGGCTGGCCTCTGGAATCGTGCTGGCCTGCCCGGATGCGGAGATCGTCGGCGCCGAGCCCGAAGGTTGGGACGACATGCGCCGCTCGCTCGCAGGCGGCGCAATCGTGCCGGTCGGACCGGATGCGCCGCCGACCTTGTGCGACGCGCTGCAGACGCCGCTGGTGTCGCCGATCACGTTCGGCATCCTGAGCGAGCGCAATGCGCGCGTGGTCGCGGTCTCGGACGCGGAGGTCACGCAAGCCGTCCGCTGGGCCTGGACGCACCACCAACTGGTGGTCGAGCCCGGCGGGGCGGCGGCGCTGGCGGCCGTGCTCGCCGGCAAGGCGGAGGCGCGCGATGGGCTGGTGATCATCCTGTCGGGCGGAAATGTGAATCCCGAGCTGCACGCCCGGCTGGTTCGTTGATCAGGCGACCGCGGTGCGATATTCGCCCGGCTCGAGGTGGGCGGGGCTGGAGCGCTCGACTGCCTGGGTCAATTCCTCGAGCTCGGCGGCCAGCGTCTGCAACTCGGCGGCCAGCGCCTTGGGGTCGGTCTCGGCGAGGCCGGCCGAGGCATCGAGCAGGGTTTCGAGCATCATGGCGATGCACGGCAGGATCGTCTCCTCGATCCGCTCGAACGCCTCATCGAGGCGCGCCTCCTGCTGGTCCGGCTTCATGGAATTCGATAGTGCCGTCGGCACGGTTAAGTTTCAGTGAAGGTTTGGGCGCAAATGGGAACGATCGCCTCGGGCGCACTGGCATTGGCGATGATCGCCGCCTTCCTGTTGGCCGGGGGCGGCATCTGGCTGATTCAGGGACGCCGGAACGCCAGGCAAGGCTGGTTGATGATTGTCGCGGCGATGGTGTTGGTCGGCAACGTGCTGGTGTGGACCGTCTAGCGTTTGAGGTCCTTGTCGAGGCGCATGTCGAGATAGCCGTCGACGCTCTTCATCAGCAGATCCAGCTCGTTGGCGAAGAAGTGGTTGGCGCCGGGGATGGTGTCGTGATGGATGGTGATGTGGCGCTGGGTGCGCAGCTTGTCGACCAGCTTCTGGACGGCCCCCGGGGTCACCACCTCGTCGCCTTCGCCCTGGATGATGATGCCGCTCGACGGGCAGGGGGCGAGGAAGCTGAAGTCGTACATGTTGGCCGGCGGGGCGATGGAGATGAAGCCCTTGATCTCGGGCCGGCGCATCAGCAATTGCATGCCGATCCAGGCGCCAAAGCTGACGCCGGCGACCCAGGTCGTCTGCGCCTCCGGGTGGATCTGCTGCACCCAATCGAGGGCGCTGGCGGCGTCGCTGAGCTCGCCGATGCCGTTGTCGAACGTGCCCTGGCTCTTGCCGACCCCGCGGAAGTTGAAGCGCAAAGTGGCGAAGCCGCGACGGACGAAGGTCTGGTAGAGCAGTTGGACGATCTTGTTGTTCATCGTCCCGCCGGCCTGGGGATGTGAATGCAGGATCAAGGCGACCGGCGCTCGGGGCGGGGCGGGATGAAATCGGCCTTCGAGGCGGCCTTCCGGGCCTGGAAAAATGACTTCGGGCATGATGGCTCGCGGAACGGAGGGTGGGCGGAAACGGGCTGGGGCGTATATAGGCGCGGCGGATTGAAGCGCAATCGGCCGAAATCCGCGATTGGGAAGCGATGAGCAGAATCTATTTCGACCATGCGGCGACCACCCCGGTCTTGCCGCAAGCCCGCGAGGCGATGGCCCGGGCGCTCGATTTGTGGGCCAACCCTTCCTCGCCGCACGGCGAGGGACGCGCCGCCCGCAAGGCGCTGGAGGAGGCGCGCGAAACCATCGCCGCCTCGCTCGACTGGCGTCATGACGTCATCCTGACCAGCGGCGCTAGCGAGGCGGTGGCCATCGCCGCCAGGCGGGCCCGGGTGGCGGGCCGGGCCTATGGCGCCACTGAGCATGACATCGTCCCGGCCACGATGGGCGAAAGCGCGACGGTGTTGCCTGTCGATGGGGACGGGCTGATCGACATGGCGGCCCTGGATGCGGTGCTGGCCGAGGGCCAGGCGCTGGTCGCTGTCCAGCAGGTCAACAATGAGACGGGGGTCATCCAGCCGATCGACGCCATCGCCGCGAAGGTGCGGACGGCGGGATCGGTCCTGCTCGCCGACTGCGCCCAGTCCGCCGGCAAGCTGCCGCTGCCGGACGCCGACTTCATCGCCGTTTCGGCCCACAAGTTCGGCGGCCCGCCCGGGATCGGCGCACTGCTGGTCAGGGATCTGGCGACGCTCGAAGCCAGCGGCGGCCAGGAGAAAGGCTATCGTCGCGGCACCCAGAATTTGCCCGCCGCGATGGGCATGGCCGCGGCGCTGGAATCCCGTGCCTTCGAACAGGCGATGCCGCGCCTGGCCGAGCTGCGCCGCCGCCTCGACGATGGCGTCCGCGCCGCCGGTGGGACGGTGATCGCCGAGCGCAGCGAACGCATGGCCAACATCGGCGCCATCGCCATGCCGGGCGGACAGAGCAGTGGATTGCTGGTGCAGTTCGATCTCGCCGGCTTCGCGGTATCGGCGGGCAGCGCCTGCTCCAGCGGCGCGATGAAGGAAAGCCGTGTCCTGAAAGCGATGCGGATCGAACCGGAGATCGCGTCGGGCTTCCTCAGGATCAGCTTCGGGCCTTCGACCAGCGAGGCGGACATCGACGCCTTCATCGCTGAATGGGTCCGAATCGCCGCGCACGTGTCGCAGCGGGCGGCATGATCTACCTCGACTATCAGGCGACGACTCCGGTCGCGCCCGAGGCGGCCGAGGTAATGCGGCCGTGGATCGAGGACAGATTCGCCAACCCGCATTCGCCGTCGCGCTGGGGCCGCGAGGCCGCCGCCGCGATCGAGGTCGCGCGGGGTCAGGTGGCGGCGCATTTCCCGGCCGGGACATTGGCCTTCACTTCTGGCGCGACCGAGGCGCTCAACTGGGCGCTCAAGGGCACGTTCGAGATGTCGGACCGACGCAAGCTGGTGACCGTGGCGACGGAGCATGCGGCGGTGCTGGACACGGCCGAATGGCTCCACGGGGCGGAGGTCGAAGTCGTCGTGCTGCCGGTCGGTAAGGACGGCCTCGTCGACCTCGACCAGGCGGCTGAGGTCATCGACGCTGAAACGGCGATCGTCGCGGTCATGCTGGTCAACAATGAGATCGGCGTCATCCAGCCGGTCGCGGAGATTGCCCAGCTCGCCCATGACGCGGGCGCGCTGATGCTCTGCGACGCCGTACAGGCCTTCGGCCGCATGGTCTTGCCCGCCGGACCGGACTTTTTCGCCATTTCCTCCCACAAGATCCACGGGCCCAAGGGCATCGGCGGCTTGTGGATCCGCGACGGGGTGACGCCACCCGCACCTTTGCTGCATGGCGGCGGGCAGGAGCAGGGGTTGCGCTCGGGCACGCTGTCGCCGGCCCTGTGCGCGGGCTTCGGCGCCGCCGCGGCGCTGGCGGCGGAGCGGCAGAATGCCGATCACGGCCATGTCGAGCGGCTGTGGAACCGGGCCATGGAGGTGCTCGGTCCTGGCTGGAGCGTCAATGGCTCGCTGACGCAGCGCTACCATGGCAATATCAACGCCCGTCGCGATGGCCTCGACGGCGCCCGGCTGATCGCCGAGCTGCGCGACATCGCCTTTTCGCTTGGCTCGGCCTGCGCCAGCGGCTCGGGCCGGCCTAGCCATGTGTTGCGCGCGCTCGGCCTGAGCGACCGCGAGGCACGCTCCTCGATCCGCTTGGGCTTCGGCCGCTATACGAGCGAGGAGGAACTGGTCGAGGCCTGTCGCCGGATCGATGCCGCCGCCCGC
>JAKFFL010000203.1:0-4558 GCA_036675225.1 Sphingomonas sp.
AAGGCTGAAAATGGACATCCGCGCCGCTGAAATCTCCCGCGTCATCCGCGACCAGATCGCGAATTTCGACGCCGACGCGCAGGTCTCCGAAGTCGGCAGCGTGCTGTCGGTCGGCGACGGCATCGCCCGCCTGCACGGGCTCGACAATGTCCAGGCCGGCGAGATGGTCGAGTTCGAGGGGGGTGTGAAGGGCATGGCCCTCAACCTCGAGGCCGACAATGTCGGTGTCGTCATCTTCGGCTCCGACGCCGCCATCAAGGAAGGCACTACCGCGCGCCGGACCGGCACTATCGTCGACGTCCCCGTCGGCAAGGGCCTGCTGGGTCGTGTGGTAGATGCCTTGGGCAACCCGATCGACGGCAAGGGCCCGATCGTCACCGACCAGCGCAGCCGGGTCGAGGTCAAGGCGCCCGGCATCATCCCGAGGAAGTCGGTCCACGAGCCGGTCCAGACCGGGTTGAAGGCGCTCGACGCGCTGGTTCCCGTCGGCCGCGGCCAGCGCGAGCTGATCATCGGCGATCGCCAGACCGGCAAGACCGCGGTCGCCCTCGACACCTTCATCAACCAGAAGAACATCAACAAGTCCGACAAGGAGAGCGAGAAGCTCTATTGCATCTACGTCGCCATCGGCCAGAAGCGCTCGACGGTCGCCCAGATCGTCCGCGCGCTCGAGGAAAATGGGGCGATGGACTACACTATCGTCGTCGCCGCCACCGCCTCGGAACCGGCGCCACTGCAGTTCCTGGCGCCCTACACCGGTTGCGCCATGGGCGAGTATTTCCGCGACAACGGCATGCATGCGGTCATCGTCTATGACGACCTTTCCAAGCAGGCCGTCGCCTATCGCCAGATGTCGCTGCTGTTGCGCCGCCCGCCGGGGCGCGAGGCCTATCCGGGCGACGTCTTCTATCTCCACAGCCGCCTGCTCGAGCGCGCCGCCAAGATGAACGAGGACAATGGCGCCGGATCGCTGACCGCCTTGCCGATCATCGAGACCCAGGCCGGCGACGTCTCGGCCTACATCCCGACCAACGTCATCTCGATCACCGACGGCCAGATCTTCCTCGAAACGGACCTGTTCTACCAGGGCGTCCGCCCGGCGATTAACGTCGGTTTGTCGGTCAGCCGGGTCGGCTCGGCCGCCCAGACCAAGGCGATGAAGAAGGTCGCCGGCTCGATCAAGCTCGAGCTCGCCCAGTATCGCGAAATGGCCGCCTTCGCCCAGTTCGGCTCGGACCTCGACGCCTCGACCCAGAAATTGCTGGCCCGCGGCGCACGCCTGACCGAGCTCTTAAAGCAGCCGCAGTACCAGCCGATGCCGATCGAGGAGCAGGTCGCGTCGATTTTCTCGGGCACGCAGGGGTTCGTCGATGCCGTCGAGGTCAAGGACATCGTCCGTTACGAAGCGGCGCTGCTCAGCTACCTCCGCGCCGAGCATGGCGATGTGCTCAAGACGATCCGCGAGACGAAGCAACTCGACGACGACACCGCCGGCAAGCTGCGCGACGCGTTGACCGCGTTCGGCAATCAGTTCGCGTAAGGATCGCTAGGGGATGGCCAGCCTCAAGGCATTGAAGCTTCGCATCGGCTCGGTGAAGTCGACGCAGAAGATCACCAAGGCGCTCAACATGGTCGCCGCCGCCAAGCTGCGCCGCGCCGTCGGCCAGGCGCAGGCCGGCCGCCCCTATTCGGACCGGATGGCGGACATAGTTTCCTCGCTTGCGTCAAAGGTGACTCCAGGCCCGCAAAGCCCGCGACTGCTGGCCGGCACCGGCAAGGACGACGTGCATCTGTTCGTCGTCGTCACCGGAGACCGCGGCCTCGCCGGCGCCTTCAACAGCAACATCGTCCGCAACGTCCGCCGCAAGGCCGACGCGCTGCAGCAGGCGGGCAAGACCGTTTTGTTCTACATCGTCGGCCGCAAGGGCCGTCCGGTCATCCAGCGGCTCTACCCCAAGGCGATCATCGCCCAGTGGGACACCGGCGAGATGAAGGTGCCGGGCTATGCCGACGCGCAAGCGATCGCCAGGGACATCATTGACCGCTTCACCAGCGACGGCGTCGACGTCGTCCATCTCGCTTACGCCAATTTCCGCTCGACCCTGGTCCAGGAGCCGACGATCGACCAGATCATCCCGGTCGCGCAGGCCGCGGCGGCCATGAACGGCGCCGGCAAGGGCGCCGCGTCCGCCGCCGTCGACTATGAACCGGAGGAAGAGGAAATCCTCGCCGAGCTGCTGCCGCGCAACATCGCCGTCCAGGTCTATCGCGCCTTGCTCGAGAACCAGGCCGGCTTCTACGGCAGCCAGATGACGGCGATGGACAATGCCACGCGCAATGCCGGCGACATGATCAACCGGTTGTCGATCGCCTACAATCGCCAGCGCCAGGCGGCGATCACCACCGAGCTCGTCGAAATCATCTCGGGCGCCGAAGCGCTCTAACCGACCCCAAGAGGAAGCAGACCAATGGCCACCGCAGCCCCCGCCAAGCCCAAGGCCAAAAAGGCCGCCGCCGCCGCAACGCCCAAGGCGTCCGCACCGACCAGCAATCTGGTCGGCCGCGTCGCCCAGGTCATCGGCGCCGTCGTCGACGTCGCCTTTGATGGCGAGCTGCCGCCGATCCTGGCGGCGCTGGAGACGGACAATAACGGCAACCGCCTGGTGCTCGAGGTCGCCCAGCATCTTGGCGAGAATGTCGTGCGCACCATCGCCATGGACGCGACCGAAGGCCTGACCCGTGGCCAGAACGTCAGCGCCACCGGCTCGCAGATCCGCGTCCCCGTCGGCCCCAAGACGCTCGGCCGGATCATGAACGTCATCGGCGAGCCGATCGACGAGCGCGGCCCGATCGGCAGCGACCTGTCGGCTTCGATCCACGCCGACGCCCCGCCCTTTGTCGACCAGTCGACCGAAGCCGCGATCCTCGTCACCGGCATCAAGGTCATCGACCTGCTCGCGCCCTACGCCAAGGGCGGCAAGATCGGCCTGTTCGGCGGCGCCGGCGTCGGCAAGACGGTGCTCATCCAGGAGCTGATCAACAATATCGCCAAGGGCCATGGCGGCGTTTCCGTGTTCGCCGGCGTCGGCGAGCGGACCCGCGAGGGCAACGACCTCTACCATGAGTTCCTCGACGCCGGGGTCATCGCCAAGGACAAGGACGGCAATCCGACGCCCGAAGGTTCGAAGGTGGCGCTGGTGTTCGGCCAGATGAACGAGCCGCCGGGCGCCCGGGCCCGGGTCGCTCTGTCTGGGTTGACCCAGGCCGAATATTTCCGCGACGTCGAAGGTCAGGACGTCCTGTTCTTCGTCGACAACATCTTCCGCTTCACCCAGGCCGGCTCGGAAGTGTCGGCCTTGCTCGGCCGCATCCCGTCCGCCGTCGGCTATCAGCCGACGCTGGCCACCGACATGGGCACGCTGCAGGAACGGATCACGTCGACCAACAAGGGCTCGATCACCTCGGTGCAGGCGATCTACGTGCCGGCCGACGACTTGACCGACCCGGCGCCGGCGACCAGCTTCGCCCACCTCGACGCGACTACGACTCTGAGCCGCGCCATCTCCGAACTCGGCATCTACCCGGCGGTCGATCCGCTCGATTCGACCAGCCGAGTCCTCACCGTCGCCGTCGTCGGCCAGGAGCATTACGAGACCGCCCGCGCCGTCCAGGAAACGCTGCAGCGCTACAAGAGCCTGCAGGACATCATCGCTATCCTCGGCATGGACGAGCTGAGCGAAGAGGATAAGCTGATCGTCGGCCGCGCCCGCAAGATCCAGCGCTTCCTGTCGCAGCCGTTCCACGTCGCCGAAGTGTTCACCGGCATTCCCGGCAAGTTCGTGGCGGTCGAGGACACGGTCCGCTCGTTCAAGGCGGTGGTGAACGGAGAGTACGACCATCTGCCCGAAGCTGCCTTCTACATGGTCGGCGGCATCGACGAGGCGGTCGCCAAGGCCGAGAAGCTCGCCGAGGAGGCTTGATGGCCGAGCAGCCACGCCTCGATGACTGCGTCAACGACACCTGTCCCTGGTCCGGCAAGCCGGTTAGCGCCGACAGCCTGACGCACTACCGAGGGGCGGTCGTCGGCTTCTGCAACCCAACTTGCCGGGACAAGTTCGATTCCGCGGCGCGCGCCTTCGACGCCGCAATCGATGGAAAGAAGAGCAATGGCTGACCTGCATTTCGAGCTGGTGACCCCGGAGAAACTGGTGCGGAGCGAGGACGTGCACATGGTCGTCGTCCCCGGCAGTGAGGGCGACTTTGGCGTCATGGCCGGCCATGCCCCAGTGATGACGACCCTGAAGGACGGCGAGCTGGCGGTCTATCGCAGCGCCGGAACCGTGCCCGAGACCATCCGCGTCAGCGGCGGCTTCGCCGAGGTCGGAGACAAGGGCCTGACCGTGCTCGCCGAGAGCGCCGACGGTTAAGCCAGGAAATCTAACCGCGGTTAGTCTTTTCTAAAAGTTTGGCTTCTATTCACCATCCCGTTCCATCCGCGGATTACGGGATCGACGAGGCATGAACGCATTCGGCAAGCGCAATGGTCTGGGCGGCAGCG
>JAKFFL010000050.1:0-4526 GCA_036675225.1 Sphingomonas sp.
AGCTGAAGGCCGCCGACAAGGTCGACGCCGAGCTGGAATCGCTGAAGGCCGCGCTCGCGGCGAAGACGAACTGAAAGGACCAGGGGACATGCCGCAGCGCCTTACCTATTCGCTCAACCGCCGGGACAAGAAGCTGGCGGGCGTCTGCTCGACGCTGGGCGACGCCTTCAACATCGACCCGACCATCATCCGCATCGGCTTCATCGCCGCGGCGATCATCATCAGCTGGGAAATGGCGCTGGTCGCCTATGTCGCCGCCGGCATTTACCTGCACATGCAGAAGCGCCGCGCCAACCGGGGAAGCGAGCGCAAGTCCGACTTCGAGCGCATGGCCGAGGATGGCCGCGGCCGCACGTCGATCCACCAGCTGCGCACCGAGCTCGATGCCACCGACCGCCGGATGATGGCGATCGACCACCATCTGAATGCGCAGAAAAACCACGAGCTGGCGCGCGAGATCGAAGCGCTGCGGGAGGAGAAGTGATGACCGACCCGATCCTGATTGCAACCGTGGCGATGAGCGTCCTCGCGGCCGCCGGGATCGCCGCCTGGGCCGCCTTGAAGGGCTGGCAAGGCTGGCTCGAGCTGAAGCGGATGGAGCTGGTCAACGGCCGCGCCGAAGCGACCATGCCGCCAGCCAGCGGCCGCATCGAGCTCGCCGACCTGAAAGAACGCGTCCGCAAATTGGAGGCGATCGCCGCTGGCATCGATATTTGACTTGAGAGCCACCCCCGCGGTGCCACCCCCGAAGCACCGCAGTCCCGAGCGGCCCGGCAGCCCACGCCGGGCCGCTCTTCTTTTTTACTAGAACCCCAGCCGCGCCGTCAGGCGGATGTCGCGGCCGGCGAGGGGGGCGTAATCCTTGAGCTGCGACGTGCTGCGGCGGGCCTCGACGTCGAAGATGTTGTTGGCCGCCAGCGACAGCGTCAGTTCCGGCCTGGCGGCCAGCGGGTGCCAGTCGAACGACGCGTTGACCAAGGTGTAGCCCGGCGTTGCGGTTTCATTGGCGGCGGCGCGATCGTGGTCGAGCGCATGCTCAACCTCCAGCCGGCCATCGACCTGGCCGCGCTCGCCCGACACCGACGCCAACAGCCGCACCGGCGGGATCAGCGGCGCCGGGCCGAAATTCTCGATCGTCGCCCGCACCGCATCGCCCTGCAGCTCGGCATGCCAGTCGACGCCCAGCGCCTGGCCGAGCCTGGCCTCGGCCTGCAGCTCGAAGCCGTAATATTTTGCTTTGTCCTGGCGATACTCGAAGACCGGCAAATCATCCTCGGTATCGCCGGTCGGCGCCAGGAAGATGAAGTTGGAAAAGCGGCTGTAGAACAGATTGACGGTCAGCCGCACCGGCCCGGCGGTCTTGCGCAGGCCAAGCTCGACGGAATTGCTCTTTTCCGGATCGAGGTCGGGGTTGCCGACCTCGAACGACTGGCTGGCGAGGTGCGGACCATTGGCGAACAGTTCGTCGATCGCCGGCGCCCGCTCGCTGTGCGACAGCGACAGACCGGCGCGCCAGCCGGGCGCGACCTCATATTGCCCGCCGATCGACCCGGACAGGGTCGTGAAATCCTCGGAGCGGGACGGGGTGCCGAGCAGCTGGTCTTCCTCGGCGCTCAGCTTGCTGGCCTCGACACGGGCGCCGGCTTCGAAGCGCCAGGGGCCCTTGACCAAAGTCTGCAGAGTAAACACACCCGCCTGCCGCTGGCGGCTGTCGGGCAAAAACTTCTCCTCGCCGCGAATGCGAACGTTGCGCTCAAGATATTGCGCGCCGCTGGTGCCGCCCCACCCGTCGCGGTTGTCCTGCACCAGTTCAAGCCGGCCTTCGCCGCCCTTGCTGAAGAAGCTCGAACCGACCTCGCCACTGTCCTCGATCTCGTCGTGCCGATAGTCTGCATAGCCGCCCCGCGCGCGAACCTGGCTGAAGACGCCCGACAGCGGAATTTCGGCGCGGGCATCGAACCGCGTCTGTTCCTGGTCGATGGTCGGCGCCTCGGCCTCGACCGCTGGATCGAGCGAGTAACGAATCGGCACCTGATAGATGTTGCGGTGGCGGGTGATCGAGGCCCCGACATTGAGGCCGCCGTCGATGTAGGCCAGGCCGAACGCGCCTTCCCTGGCTTCCGAGGCGGAGTTGGGTAGGTCGCCCTTGAGGTCGGCCAGCGCGCGGATCTCTGGGTCGGGGTTGGCGGCGGCGTCGCGGCGCAGGACCTTCGACAGGATGTGCCCGCCGGTCCTGAGGTCATCTGTTTTTGACCAATTACCGTCGGCATGGAGCACGAACCCCGCGCCCAAGGGCAAATCGAGCCCCAGGTTCGCCGCGCGCTCGTTGGCCGCCGACCCGTAGGACAGGAGCACGTCCGCGCCGAACGGCGGACCCGGCTCGCGGCGCGGGATGCGCGCGTCGATGACATTGACGACCCCGCCGATCGCCGACGATCCGAACAGCAAGGCCGACGGCCCGCGCAGCACCTCGATCTTCTCGGCGGTGATCGGGTTGATGGCGATGGCATGATCCGGGCCGGAGGAACCGAGGTCGAGGCTGCCGATGCCGTCGGTCAGCACGCGGACGCGGTCGCCCGACAAACCGCGCAGGACCGGGGCCGAGGCGGCCGGGCCGAAGCTGGTGGCGGACACGCCGGGCTGGCGGGAGAGGGTCTCGCCGATGCTTGGCCGCATTTCGCGGGTCAACTCCGCCGCATCGAGCACAGAGACGCCGCCGAGCACGTCGCCGGCGGCACGGCGGACTCCGGTGACGACCAGCTGTTCGGCACTTTCATGATGTGCCTGCGCGGCGCTGCCCGGCTCCGCCTCGGCGGCGTCGATGCTGGCGGCGATGGCGGCGTCGCCGGCGGCTTCGACCGGTGCCTCGGCCGGCGTGTCCTGCGCACAAATGGGCGTCGCGGCGAGCGCGGCGGCCAAGGCGACAAGCGAAATCGACGGACGAAGCATCAGGAAAATCCGGGGATGTGAGTCGGGAAAGCCAACGCCTAGCGTTGATGATATACTGTTACAAGCTCGCCTCGGCCAATCGATGCGGCTAGGGCGGCAGGATGTTTGTCAGCCACCTCGAATGTTCCCTGACCGGCGAGCGGCATGAGGCCGACCGGCTCCACAACCTGTCGCGCGCCGGCAAGCCGCTGCTGGTCCGCTATAATCTTGACGCGGTAGCCAAGTCGCTCAGCCGGTTAGTTTTGGCCGGGCGCCCCGGCGGTATGTGGAAATGGCGCGAGCTGCTGCCGCTTGCCCGTGGCGTCGAGCCGGTCAGCCTCGGCGAGCCGGAAACGCCGCTGGTGCCCTTGACCCGCACCGGTGGACCGAACCTCATCGTGAAGGACGAGGGGCGGCTGCCGACCGGATCGTTCAAGGCGCGCGGGCTGGCGATGGCGGTCACCATGGCGAAGCATTTCGGCGTGACGCGCATGGCCATGCCGACCAACGGCAATGCCGGCGCTGCGCTGGCCGCTTATGGCGCCCGGGCGGGGATCCGGACCTTGGTAATCTGCCCAGCCGAAACCCCGGCGATCAACGTTCGCGAAACTGCCGCCTTTGGCGCCGACGTCCATGTCGCCAACGGCCAGATCGACGAGTGCGGGCGGATCGTCGGCGAAGGTGCGGCGACGGGCCGATGGTTCGACTGCTCGACGCTCAAGGAGCCATACCGGATCGAGGGCAAGAAGGTGATGGGCCTGGAGCTGGCCGAGCAACTCGGCTGGCGGCTGCCCGACGCCATCTTTTATCCGACCGGCGGCGGCACCGGCCTGATCGGCATGTGGAAGGCGTTTGCCGAACTGGAGGCGATCGGCCTGATCGGGCCGGCGCGGCCGCGCATGTTCGCGGTCCAGGCCGCCGGCTGCGCGCCGATCGTCCGCGCCTTCGAGGCCGGCGAGGAATTCGCGGCCCGCTGGGAAGGGGCGGCGACCATGGCGACGGGCATCAGGGTGCCAAAGGCTATCGGCGATTTCCTCATCCTGCGCGCGGTTCGCGAAAGCGTCGGCGCCGCCATCGCCGTCGAGGAGGAGGCGATCGGCCGGGCGGTCGAGGATGCGGCGCGCGACGACGGCGTCCTGCTCTGCCCGGAAGGCGGCGCGGTCCTCGCCGGCTGGCGCGAGGCGTTGGCGCGCAAATTGGTCGGCAAGGACGAACGGGTGGTCCTGTTCAACTGCGCCAACGGCAACAAATATCCGCTGCCCGATCGCTCGCGGCCGATGGCGCTGGAAGTGGTGGATGTCACCGCGCTCTAGGCCCCAATACGCGTAAGCCCCGGTAACCGAAGTTACCGGGGCTCCATGCTTCTGGTATCTCTACCGGAAGCACATGGATAAAACCCGCGAGGCCGCGCGCGGTTCCTGCAATCGCGGGACTTTCCCGGGTCAATTTGGAAAAAGCTGTGGAAAACTTGGGCGCCCGGTCGCCGTCACGAAAGCGCAACAATCGCGTCACCTGTCTGTCGCCACTCGCTTCTAGGGCCAAATCATGTTCACGGGGCGAAGCGCGCCCCAGCGAAAGGGAAGACATGATCCGCCACT
>JAKFFL010000164.1:0-4524 GCA_036675225.1 Sphingomonas sp.
ACGCGGTCGATTGGGCGGTGGCGCGGGGCGTGACCTCGCCCGACAAGGTGGCGATCATGGGCGGCAGCTATGGCGGCTATGCGACCCTTGCCGGCATGGCGTTCACGCCCGACAAATTTGCCTGTGGGGTCGACATCGTCGGCCCGTCCAACCTGCAGACCTTGCTCAAGACGATCCCGGCCTATTGGGAGTCGGGCAAGGTGCAGTTCTACAAAAGGATGGGCGACCCGACCACCGAAGCGGGCCGCAAGATCCTCGATGCCGCCTCGCCGCTGTACAAGGCCGACCAGATCAAGAAGCCGCTGCTGATCGGCCAGGGCGCCAACGACCCCAGGGTCAATGTCGCCGAGAGCGAGCAGATCGTCCAGGCGATGAAGTCGAAGAATATCCCTGTGACCTACATCGTCTTCCCGGACGAGGGACATGGCTTTGCCCGGCCGGTGAACAGCATCGCCTTCAACGCGGCGGCGGAGAATTTCCTCGCCGGCTGCCTCGGCGGGCGGGCGGAGCCGGTCGGCAACACGCTGGCGGCATCGTCGGGCAAGGTCGAGGAAGGCGCGGCGCTGGTGCCCGGGCTGGCCGCGGCCCCGAGTCGGTAGGAAGCGTCGCATCGGCGGGGCAGGGGCGCCTCAGGCGCGCGCAATTGCCTCGCCGACGATGCGCTCGAAGGCCTCTCCGCGCGGAAAGCCGCCGGCAACCCAGGTGCGTTCGATGGCGTGCAGGGTTCTCGCCACTTCCGGGCCCTGGATGACGCCGCGCTTGATCAGCTGGCCGCCGGTGATCGGCAGGCGCGGCACCGGCCAATCGCGAAGCGCCACGGCCTCCGCTTGCCGGCCGTCGAGCAGCAACTGGTCCTGCGCGCCTTCAACGCCGATCCAGTAAGCAAGGGCCTGCGGATTTTCCGATCGGCTCGGCTCGGCGGCTTGTTCCAGCCGCTTGCGGGCCTTGTTCGACAGCTTGAGCCGGGCGGCGACCGCCGCCGCGGTCTCGGCCTTGGTCGGCAACAAGGCCGCCAGGCGGCGCAGCGGGTCGGGCTCGAATCCCGCCGCGGCTTCGGTCCCGACCAGGCCTGCCAGCCGCTCGGCGCTGTCGATTTCGGGCAAAACGGGGCGGAAAATGCCGCGCTCGACCATCAGCGCCACTGTTGCGGCCGGCTCGGGCAGGGCCAGCAGCTTGAGCAATTCGTCGGCGATCCGCTCGCGGCTGAGCGCCATCATATCGTTGGCGCGCAAGGTGCAGGCGTCGAGCGCGGCCGTATCCGGTTCGCCGGCGCCGAAGCGGGCGTGAAAGCGGAAAAAGCGCAGGATCCGCAGATGGTCCTCGGCAATGCGCACAAGGGGATCGCCGATGAAGCGCACCCGGCGCGTCCGCAAATCGTCGAGGCCGCCGAAATAATCGTGGATTTCCCCGTCTTCGGGGTCGGCGTAGAGGGCGTTGATGGTAAAATCGCGGCGCGAGGCGTCGGCCATCCAGTCGTCGGTGAAGGCGACGGTGGCACGGCGGCCGTCGGTGCTGACGTCGGCGCGCAGCGTCGTCACCTCGGCCGGCTGGCCGTCGGCGACGGCAGTGACCGTGCCATGTTCGATCCCGGTCGGAACTGCCTTAATGCGCGCATTCTCCAGCCGGGCGATGACCTCTTCCGGCATTAGTCGGGTCGCGAAATCGATGTCGCTGACCGGCAGGTCGAGCAATTCGTCGCGTACCGCGCCGCCGACGTAGCGGGTCAGTCCCTGCTTGGAACCGAGCGCCTTGAGGATGCGGGCGACCCCACGCCTCTTGCGCCAGGCGCTGGCGTCGAGCCTCATGCCCAGTCCAGCCGACGGGTAAGGTTAACCAGCATCGCCGCCGTCGCGCCCCAGATGCGGCGGCCCCGCCAGTCAATCTGGTAATAGTCGCGGACCCGGCCCTGGAACTCGGCGCTCATGCGCTGCTGGTTGGACGGATCGAGCAGGAAGGACAAGGGCGCCTCGAACCAGTCGGCGACTTCATGCTCATGGGGGGCGAGAGGCAGATCGGGCGGCACCTTGCCGAGCACCGGCGTGACCGCAAAACCGGTGACGGTCCGATAGCGATCGGCGGTCCCCCAGACTTCGACTTGGGCCGGCGGCAGGCCGATTTCCTCCTCGGCCTCGCGCAAGGCGGCGGCGACGGCGTCCTCGCCCGGATCGAGGCGGCCGCCTGGAAAGCTGATCTGGCCGGCATGGGTGCGCAAATGCTCGCGGCGGACGGTCAGCAGGACTCCCGGCTCGGGGCGGTCGGTGATCGCGACCAGCACCGCCGCCCGATGCCTGGAGTCGGGCGAGCCTTCGATGAGGTCGCCGGCCAGCAGGCCGTCGCGGGGCTCATGCGCCAGCGAGGCACGGAGGCGCTCGGCCAGTCTCAAGGCTGCAGCGGAAAAAAGCATCCGTCGCTCCAGATTCCCGGCGGATCATGGCCTTCGGCGAGGGCGATGTCGGCAAGCTCGTAATAGAGCGGCCGCGCGATCAACGCTTCGAGCCCGTGGCGGACGACGATTCGCGGGCTCGGTCCGGCGTTGCCCTCAATGATGCAAAGGGGGTGGCCGGGTCCCAGGATGACGGCATCGCCAACGTCGAGCCCGAAGCCGATCCGCCGCTCGTGCCCGGCCCCCTCCTGGGTCATGGCGATGGCGCGGAACGCCGTGACCTCGACATCGATGGTCAGTTTCTCATGCGGCGTGACCAGGACATGGCTGCCGTCTGGTTCGCGGCGCAGCACGGTCGAGAACAAGCGAACCATCGCCGGCCGCATGATCGGCGCGCCGTCGTGCAGCCAGGTCCCGTCGGCGGCGACGCGCATGCCGGAATGGCCGCACAAAGGCGGGTCCCATTTTTCCACCGGGGGCAGGCGCCGGCCCTCGATCGCCGCGGCGAACTCGACCAGGCTCTGGCCGGAAACGGTGATCGGCGGATGGGTCTCGGGCATGGCGGGCATGTAAAGCAAAGGTGGAATTCTCAAAACTCCGTTCGCCCTGAGCTTGTCGAAGGGCTGCCTTTCTGGACCGATTGGAAGGACAGGGCTTCGACAAGCTCAGCCCGAACGGTATTGGGGAACCATGACGACTAATCGTACCGCCATCGTCACCGGCGCGTCCAAGCGCGTTGGGCGGGCCATCGCCGAGGCCCTTGTCGCCGACGGCTGGGCGGTGCTGGCGCACGTCCGTCGCCAAAGCGATGAGGTTGCCGCCGGAACCGTCGCGGTCGCCGCCGACCTCAACAACGAGGATTGCGCCGAACGGATTTTCGCCGGTGCGGCGGGGCTTCCGCCGGTGCGGCTGCTGGTCAACAATGCGGCGCGCTTCGCACCCGAGGGCTCCGGCGCCTTCAATCCGCGCGAGTTCGATGCGCACATGGCGGTCAATGTGCGCGCGCCAATCCTGCTGACCGAAGCCCTGGCTACGTGCCACGGCGGCGGTGATGCCTTGGTCGTCAACCTGCTCGATGCAAAAATCGCCGCGCCCAACCCGGACTTCCTCAGTTACACATTGAGCAAGCAGGCGCTGGCTGGCTACACCGAGCTTGCCGCGCGAGCCCTGGCCGGCAAGGGGATTCGGGTGAACGGCATCGCCCCGGCGCTGATGTTGCGCTCGCCCGGACAGGACGAGGCGAATTTCCGGGCCACGCACGCCTTCAACCCGCTTGCGCGCGGGGTCGAACCGGGCGATGTCGTCGCCGCGCTGCGCTATCTCGCCGGTGCGGCGACGGTGACGGGGCAGATCATCACCATCGACGGCGGTCAGCGCTTCTGGGGCCTGCCGCGCGACGTTCAGTTCGTGGAGCAGGCATGACAGATATGATCCTGGACGGGCTGGTGCCGCGCGAGCTGGAGGTGAAGTCCAGCCGAATCCTGCTCGACGCGCTGGAGGTCCAGGCCGACATCGGCTTCCATGATTTCGAGGTAGGCAAGCCGCAGCGGCTGCTGGTCACGGTCGAGATCTGGCTCGACGACCTCGCCCCGCCGGCCGAGGACCAGCCGGAGTCGGCATGGGATTACGATCTGCTGCGCGGCGAAATCCTGCGGATCGCGGCGATGCGCCGCTACAATCTGCAGGAGACGCTGGTGCACGCCATTTATCGCCGGTTGGCGGCGATCCGCGGGGTCAAGGCATTACGCGTCAAGAGCGCCAAGCCCGACATCTATCGCGACGCCCAGGCGGTCGGAGTCGAGATCGCATCCTTCTCCGGCCTGGCGCCGCGCGGGGGTCCATTCGAGTGACCAGCGGAACAAAATTCGTTGCGCACCTATTTTGCCTCCACTAAGGAAGCGCGCATTCTGCTGATGATATGTTGATACATCAGTAGGTTCCATTCAGGCAGGGCGCGCGTTGTGAGCCCGGTCTTTTCCGTGGATTTCCGCCACGGGCTTTGAGGAGAGTTGCGGCTTAATGTCATACGCCCAACGCAGGGAGATGAGCTCGAATCGCACGGTGGCTATCATCATCGTGGCGCTCATCCATTTGGTTCTCGGTTACGCCATCGTCACCGGCCTGGCCTATAACGTCATCAA
>JAKFFL010000174.1:0-24307 GCA_036675225.1 Sphingomonas sp.
GCCCGGTCGGAAGTGGAGGTCGCCGCCGGAGTCGCCACCCGTGCCGGCGACCAGGCCGAGGCCGCGGTGAAGGTGTCGCAAGCCTTGTCGGCCCATGTCGAGGCGATCGAATCGATCCTCGGCTTGATCCGCGACATCGCCGGCCAGACCAATTTGCTGGCGTTGAACGCGACCATCGAGGCGGCGCGCGCCGGCGATGCCGGCCGCGGCTTCGCGGTCGTCGCCCAGGAAGTGAAGACATTGGCCGCGCAGACCGCCCGGGCGACCGACGACATCACCACCAAGATCGCCGCCATCCAGCAGGCGACCCGCGAAACCGTCGAAGCCAATGGTTCGATCATGGGCACGGTCGAGGAGGTCGAAACCTCCGCCAACCGGATTCGTGAGGCGATGGAGCTGCAGGCGCAGACGGTGACGATGATCACCGCCGCCGTCGATGAGACCGCGCTTGCCGCCGACTCCATGAGTTCGACCATCGCCGCGATCCGCACCGACACCGAAAATGTCGCCAGGGATATCGACGGCGTCGAGGAAGGCTTTGGCGAGTTCGGCAAGCAGATGGCCGACTTCCGCACCGCCGCGAGGGACTTCGCCAGCCGCGTAGCCTAGTCGTCATTGCGAGGCCGCCTGGCGGCCGCGGCAATCCAGACTGGATTGCGTCGCTTCACTCGCAATGACAGAGCAAGGCCATGAACATCCTCATCACCGGCGCCAGCCGCGGCATTGGCGCGGCAACCTTTGAGCTGCTTCGCTCCTCCGGCCACAATGTCGTCGGCCATTCGACGCGCGGAGGGGGCGAGTTGATCGCCGGCGACCTCGCCGACCCCCATGCACCGAGAAGAATCTGGGGAGCGACGCTTGAACGGCTCGGCCGCATCGACGCATTGGTCAACAATGCCGGCATCTACGAAGGCGTGGCCGACGATGCCTCCGACGACGATTGGCAAGCCGCCTGGAACCGCACGCTGACCATCAACCTGACCAGCGCCGCCGATTTGTGCCGCCTAGCCGTTGCGCACTTTCGCGAGAACGGCGGCGGCCGCATCGTCAATGTCGCCAGCCGCGCCGCCTTCCGCGGCGATTCGCCGCAGCACTGGCATTATGCCGCGTCCAAGGCAGCCATCCTCGGCATGACCAAAACCATCGCCCGCGGCTATGCGGCGGAGAACATCCTAGCCTTCGCCGTCGCGCCCGGCTTCACCGTTTCCGAAATGACCGACGACTATCTCGCCGGTCGGGGCGGGGCGGCGATCGTCGCCGACATCCCGCTCGGCCGCGTCACCAGCACCGACGAGGTCGCCGAGGCGATCCGCTGGCTGGTCGCCGACGCGCCCGCCGCTTCGACCGGCTCGGTCATCGACCTCAACGGAGCCAGCTATGTTCGCTAGCCTCGCCGCCGCCGCGCTGCTGCCGGCGCTGCTGATCGCCCAGCAGATCACCATCCCGTTGCAGAAGACTCCGCGCCAGGTCGAACGGCCGATCGCGCCGATCGCGGAATGGGGACCGAAATGGGCCGAGGCCTGCGGCGATTCGACCGACTGGGACAAGCCCGCCCCGCCTGTCCGCATCCATGGCAATACGTACCTCGTCGGCACCTGCGGCATCTCCGCCATCCTCATCACCGGCAGCGACGGGCACATATTGATCGACGGCGGCACCGAGAAAGGCGCGGACCTCATCGCCGAAAACATCCGCTTCCTCGGCTTCGTGCCTACCGAAGTCCGCATCCTGCTCCACAGCCACGAGCATCTCGACCATGTCGGCGGCATGGCGCGGCTGCAGCAATTGACCGGCGCGCGGCTGATCGCCTCGGCTCCTGCCGCGGAGGTTTTCAGGACGGGTGCGGCGTCGGCGGACGATCCGCAGGCCGGCATGCACAAGCCCTTCCCCGCCGCGCGCGTCGACCGGGTCGTCAAGGATGGCGAGACGGTGCGCCTCGGCAACCTCCAGCTGACGGCGATCGCCACCCCGGGCCATACGTCCGGCGCGATGAGCTGGCGCTGGGAAAGCTGCGACGGCGGCGTCTGCCGGACGATGGTCTATGCCGACAGCCTGACCCCGGTCAGCCGCGACGATTACAAGTTCAGCGACCATCCCGATGTCGTCGCCGCCTTCCGCGCCTCGATCGCCAAGGTCGCCGACAACCGCTGCGAAATCCTGCTGACCCCCCACCCCGCCGCCAGCGCGATGAAGGAGCGGATGACGGGGGAAAGACCCCTGTTCGACCCGACCGGCTGCAAGGCCTATGCGGCCGCGCTCACCAGGCGGCTGGACGAACGGCTGGCAAAGGAAATGGCGAAGTGACCGGCTTGACCCATCCTCCCCGCGAGTTCGCGGGGAAGGGGACCGCCAAAGGCGGTGAAGGGGTTCTTCGGCGCGACATCCAAGAACCCCTCCACCAGCTACGCTGGTCCATCGGCCGTTCCGACATGCTGGGGGCATGTCGGCTGCGGCCGATCCCGGCAACTGCCGGGGAGGATGCTCAATGAGCTGGCGCGTCAGCCTCGATTGCACCCGCGCCGAGGCCGAGGCTTTGCCCGACGCGAGCGACCTGTTTCCCGAAGCCGAAAACCCGCCTGTGCTGGTTGCCGACGAGCCCGATCCGGCGCAGCCGGACGCCTGGCGCATCCATGCCTATTTCGATCGCCAGCCCGGCTGGGAGGAATTGAAGGCGCTCGAAGCCCTCGCCGCCGACAGCGACCCGGTGATCGAGCGGCTCGACGCCACCACCGACTGGGTGCGGGTCAGCCAGCAGGGTCTCGAGCCGATCCGCGCCGGCCGTTTCTTCGTCCACACCCCGACCCACTACAACCAGCGCCCCGAAGGCGCGGTCAGCTTCGAGATCGACGCCGGCCTCGCCTTCGGCACCGGCCAACACGCGACCACGGCTGGTTGCCTGGAAGCGCTAGATCGGCTGGAGCGCAAGGGCAAAAGCTTCACCAACATCGCCGACATCGGCACCGGCACCGGCCTGCTTGCTTTCGCGGCGCTGGCGCTCTGGCCGGAGGCGAAATGCATCGCCACCGACATCGACCCGGTGGCGATCGAGGTCAGCCGCGACAATGCCGCGATCAACGGCGTCAGGATCGGCATGCAGTCCGGCGAGCTGCTGCTCGCGGTCGCCGACGGCATGGACCATCCGCTGCTGACCGCCAGAGCGCCCTTCGACCTCCTCATCGCCAACATCCTCGCCGGCCCGCTGATCGATCTGGCGCCGGCGTTCGCAAAGTCAGTCGCCCCCGACGGCACACTCATCCTCGCCGGACTACTCGACAGTCAGGCGGAAGCCGTCGCCGAAGCATATCGGACACTGGGCCTCGCAATCGTAGAATCCGGCACTGATGAATGGCCGTTTCTTGTGCTCGAGTCGGCGGTAAGGGGCGGCAACCAAGGGGGAGTCGATGGCTGATCCATCGCGACGCGAATCGATGCATTGGACTCCGCGCGAGGCCAAATCGGCCACCGAAGAAGCGGCGCTGAAGCGGCACCTGAAAGTGTTCGACTTGTCCTACCCGGCGATGCTTCGGGCAGGCGTTATCGAGATCTTGGACCGCGACCTGGGCTTTGACGCATCGGCGCGGGCCCGAAAGGGAGTCCTTGGCGACGGCCGGCCAATTCCACTCATGTCCTACGCCTTCATCGAATATGTCATGGGATTGGACATCTCGGGCTTCTCCGTGCTCGAGATCGGCGGCGGCAATTCGACGATCTTCTGGGCCAATCAGGCGAAATCAGTGCTGACGCTCGAGCATGACTCCTCATGGCACGCGGAGGTCAATGACAAGATTCCAGCGAATGTCGACCTGAGGTTCATTGCGCAGGGTGAGTATGCGGCGCGCATTTCCGAACTCGAGCGCAGGTTCGAACTGATCATTATCGACTGCGCGGCCAACCGCTTTGAATGCGCGAATGCCATCGACGGCAAGCTCGCGCGCGGAGGAATCGTCGTTCTCGATAATTCCGAATGGTATCCAAACACCGCTGCGGCCCTGCGTGCGCAGAACCTTATACAAGTCGATTTTCCTGACTTTCGACCCGACCACTGGTTTCGCTGCTGCACCTCGATCTTCATTCACCCGGACTTTCGAGCGACGCCGCGAGCCGGAAGCTTGCCGCTTCCCGTTTGGGGAGGGAAAGACCTCAGCGAATCAAATAAATGGGATCGGCCAGGGTGAGGCACCTGGCCTGAATCGCCCAGTTCCCGGATGATTTGCACCTAGGCTTCGGCGACGATCCGAGCCCATTCGTCCTCGCCGATCACGCGCACGCCCAAGTCAGCCGCTTTCTTTAGTTTCGATCCCGCGCCGGGGCCGGCGACGACCAAATCGGTCCTGGCGCTGACCGAGCCGGCCGCGCGGGCGCCGAGGCGCTCGGCCTGGGCCTTGGCCTCGTCGCGGCTCATGGTTTCGAGGGTGCCGGTGAAAACGATAGTCTTGCCGGTCCATTCGGTTTCGCGCGCGTTGGAAACGAAGGCGGCGGGCCGAGCGAGCGCCAGCAGCTCAGCCAGCTCCTCGCGGTTGTGGGACTCGTGGAAGAAATCGACCAGGGCTTCAGCGACTACCGGCCCGACGCCTTCGACCGCCGACAATTCGGCCTGCGCATCCGGCCCCGTCGCCGCCGCCTGCAGCGCCTCGACGGTTCCGAACACTTTCATCAAATCCCGCGCCGTCACCGAACCCACATGGCGGATGCCGAGGCCGAACAGGAAGCGCGCCGGGTCGAAGCCGATGCGCGCCTCGATAGCGGCGAAGAGGTTATCGACCGACTTCTCCTGCCAGCCCTCGCGACCGACTAGCTCCTCGCGATGGTCCATGAGGCGGAAAATGTCGGCGGGGCCTTTCAGCCACCCCAGTTCGACAAACTCGACGATTGATTTCTCGCCCAGCCCATCGATGTCCATCGCCCCGCGGCTGACGAAATGCTTCAATCGCTCGATCCGCTGCGCCGGGCAGATCAGCCCGCCGGTGCAGCGGACGTCGACCTCGCCTTCCTCGGCCACCGCCTCGCTGCCGCATTCAGGGCAATGGTCGGGGAAGGCATAGGGTTTGCGTTTCTCGTCCCGGGTCAAATTCTCGACCACCTGCGGGATGACGTCGCCGGCGCGCTGGATTCGCACCCGGTCGCCCTCGCGAAGCCCGAGCCGGGCGATCTCGTCGCGATTGTGCAAAGTGACGTTGGCGACGATCACGCCGCCGACGCCGACCGGGGTCAGCCGCCCGACCGGGGTCAGCTTTCCGGTGCGCCCGACCTGGATCTCGATCCGCTCCAGCACCGTCTCGGCCTTCTCGGCCGGGAACTTGTGCGCCAGCCCCCAGCGCGGCGCCCGGCCGACCTGGCCGAGCCGATCCTGCCAGTCGAGGCGGCCCACCTTATAAACGACGCCGTCGATGTCATAGGGCAGCTCGGCGCGGACCTTCTCGATCGCCCGATAATGCTCCAGCGCCTCGTCGACCGTCTCGCAGCGCTTGAGCAAATCGCTGACCGGAATGCCGAACGCCTCGATCCGTTTCATCGCCAGCAGTTGCAGGCTGGCCAAAGGCTCGCTGACCTCGCCCCAGCCATGGGCGAGGAATCTGAGCGGCCGCGCCGCCGTCACCGCCGGGTCCTTCTGCCGCAGCGATCCCGCCGCCGCGTTGCGAGGGTTGGCGAAGATCTTGGCCGAAGCCGCCTCCTGCCGCTGGTTCAGTGCCGCGAAGTCGGCCTTGGACATATAGACCTCGCCGCGCACTTCCAGGACGTCCGGCGCTCCTTTCAGGCTTTGCGGAATGTCGCCGATCGTCCGCGCGTTGGGCGTCACGTCCTCGCCGATCGTCCCGTCGCCGCGCGTCGCCGCCAGCACCAGCTCGCCAGCCTCGTAGCGCAGCGAGCAGCTGAGGCCGTCGATCTTCGGCTCGGCGGTCATCGCCACCGGCTCGCTCTCGGCCAGGTTGAGGAAGCGTCGCACCCGGCCTACGAACTCGCGCATCTCCTCCTCGGAAAAGGCATTCTCCAGGCTCAGCATCGGCCGCGCATGCGGCACTTTCGCCAGCGCCGACGACGGCGCCGCGCCGACCACCCGCGATGGCGAATCGGCGCGCACCAGATGCGGGAAGCGCGCCTCCAGCTCCGCATTCTCGCGCACCAGCGCATCGAACTCGGCGTCCGAAATCTCCGGCGCGTCGCTGTCGTGGTAAAGCTTGTTGTGGCGCGCGATCGCCTTCGCCAGCCGCATCAGCCGGTTGGCGGCCGCCGCTTCGTCGGGCACGCTCATGCCATCCCCACGAGCAGCTCCGCCATCCTGCCGACGCTGTTCATGTTGCGCGCTGTTCCCTGCTTGACCGCCGGCAGCTTGAGCCTCGTCTTGCCGATGCCCTCGCCATAGCTGACATAGAGGAGCCGCGGGCCCAGCGCCATGCGCTCGCCGGCGACGTCGCGGGCCGCGTCAAGCATCGCCTGGCTCGGCGTCTCGTCGATGAAATGCGCATAGCGGCGGCTCGGCTTGTCGTCGATGAAGGGGTCCCGCGCCACCGCCGCCGCCATCTCCCTGGCGCTGCGCACGAAGGCGGGTACCGGCTTGCCGAAATAATCGGCGAGCCGCGCCTCGATGCGCGCCTTCGCCTCGGCTTCGCCAAGGTCGGTCATAAACAGCAGATTGCCGCTGTTGATGAAGGTCCGGCAGTCGGCGAAGCCGCACGCTTCGCCCATCGCCTTCAAATCCTCCTTGGGCAGCTTGCCGGTCCCCGCCACGTTCACCGCGCGGATCAGCGCGACGAAAGCCGTCACCCAAACAGCTCGCCGAGGAACAGATAGAGCGAGGCGAACGAGCGGCGCGCGGCGGGCGCGGTGTAATAGACCCCGTCGATGCCAAGGTCGGATGCCTTGGGGTTGGTGAAGCCGTGGCCGGTGTGGCCGTAAGCGTGGATCTGCCAGTCGCAGCCGGCCTCGGTCAACTCCTCGCCCAGCGCCACCACCGCTTCGGGCGGGACCATCGGATCGTCCCAGCCGTGGAAAGCGATGACCTTGGCGCTGATCTTCTCGGTCGGCAGCCCGCAGGGATCAAACAGGCCGTGGAAGCTGGCGACTCCGGCCACATCGGCGCCGCTGCGCGCCACGTCGAGCGCGCACTTGCCGCCGAAGCAGAAGCCGATGACGGCGATCTTGGCCTCGTCGATCTCCGATTGGGACCGCGCCACCTCGAGCACCGACAGCAGCCGCAGGCGCAAGGCGGCGCGGTCGCCGCCAAGGCGATTCATCTCGCCGAACATGGTGTCGCGCGGCGCGCCGCGAAACGCCTTGCCGAAAATGTCGGCAACCAAAGCGTTATAGCCGTGGCCGACCAGGTCGCGGGCGAAGCCGATCTCAAGGTCGGTGACCCCCATCACCGTCGGGATCAGGATCACCGTCGCCCGCGCCAGGTCACTGCCGTCGGCGACCAGCACGCTTTCCAGTGCCTCGCCGTTGAATTGGTGCGCGATGTTGCGCTGCTCGATGCTTTTCATGGCTATGCCGCCTCCATCAGTCGCGCCGCCTGGGCGCGGGCCTCGTCGGTGATCGCCGCGCCCGACAGCATGCGCGCGATTTCCTCGCGCCGCTCTTCAGGCGACAGCTTGTGGACCGAAGTCAGCGCGCCCTCGGCGCTTTGGCTCTTCTCGATCCGGTAATGATGAGCGGCCCGTGCCGCCACCTGCGGCGAGTGGGTCACCACCAGCACCTGCGCGTCCTCGGCCAACCGCGCCAGACGCTCGCCGATGGCGCTGGCCACAGCGCCGCCAACGCCGCGGTCGACCTCGTCGAAGATCATGGTTCGGGCGTTGCCGGCCTCGGCCAGCGCCACTTTCAGGGCGAGGATGAAGCGCGACAATTCGCCGCCCGAGGCGATACGGGTCAGCGCCCCGAACGGCGCGCCGGGGTTGGTCGAGACTTCGAACTCGACACGGTCAACGCCCTTGGGGCCCGGGTCGCCGTCGCCAAGCGCGGTGCGGAAGCGCGCCGAGTCGAGCTTCAATGGCGCCAGTTCGAGGGCCACCTTTGCGTCCAGCCGGCTCGCGGCTTCGGCGCGCCTGGCCCGTAGTGCCGCCGCCGCCACGTTAAACGCGGATCGGGCGCCGGCCAATGCCTGTTCGAGCTCCGCCATACGCTCGCCGCCCGCCTCGATCGCCGCCAGCCTGTCCCGCATGTCCTGGCCCAGCGCGGCCAACGCGTCGGGCGCGACCCGATGCTTGCGGGCGAGCGCGCGGATGTCGAACAGCCGGGTTTCGGTCGCCTCCAGCCGCGCCGGGTCGAAGGCCAGGACCACGGCGGCGCGGGCAATTCGGTCCTCGGCCTCGCTGGCCTCGATCACCGCCCGGTCGAGCGAGGCCAAGGCTTCGGCGAGCAACGGATGGTCGGCGGCGCCGCGCTCGATCCGGCGGGCGGCGAGGCGCAGCGTGGCGAGCGCCCCCTCGGACCCGCCGAGCAGTTCTTCGAGGCCGTCCAGCGATTCCCCGGCCTTGGCGCCGGCCTGCATCGCCGCCCGCTCCTCGGCCAGGCGAGTCTCCTCGCCGGGCTCGGGGTTCAAGGCCGTGATTTCGCCAACGGCATGCGCCAGGTAATCACGATCGCGCTCGGCGCTCTCCGCCATGGCACGCGCCACCGCCAGCTCGGCCGACAATTGCTCGACCTGGCTCCAGGCCGTCTCGACCGGCGCGGAGTCGATGCGCCCGAACGCGTCGAGCAGCGCCCGGTGGCCGCGCGGGTTCAAAAGCCCGCGATCGTCATGCTGGCCGTGGATCTCGACCGCCAGTCCGGCGATGTCGCGCAGCAGCGCCGCCGGCACACTGGTCGCGCCGGCGAAGGCGCGGCTGCCGCCATCGGCCTTCAGGGTCCGGCGCAGGATCAGCGGCTCGCCGGCCTCGGCCTCGATCCCCTGTTCAGCGAGCAAGGCATGGACGGCATGGCCAGGCGGGATGTCGATTTCGGCGCTGACGCTGGCTTGGGGCTGGCCGGATCGGACCAGGCCGGTATCGGCGCGGATACCGAGGGCCAGGCCGAGCGCGTCGAGCAGGATCGACTTGCCGGCCCCGGTCTCGCCGGTGAGGACGCCGAGGCCGGGCTCGAAGTCGAGCGCCAGCCGGTCGATCAGCACCACGTCGCGGATGACGAGCTGCCTCAACATCCGGAGGCGCTCGCGATGGTCAGCTTTGCGGCGCCGCCGCCGGCGCGTGCCGCTGGATCAGGCTGTAGCTGCGATGATACCACTCGCTGCCCGGATAATTGGCGCCGAGCACGGCCGCGGCCTTGTGCGCCTCGGCGGGAATGCCGAGCGCGAGATAGGATTCGACCAGCCGCTCCAGCGCCTCGGGCGTGTGGGTCGTCGTCTGATACTTGTCGACGACGGTACGGAAGCGAAGCGTCGCCGCCAGCCAATTGCCCTGGCGCTGGTAGAAGCGGCCGACCTCCATCTCCTTGCCGGCGAGGTGATCGTTGATCAGATCGAGCTTCAGCCGCGCGTCGGCGGCATAGCGGCTTTGCGGATAGCGGCGGACCAGTTCGCCGAACGAATCGGCGGCCTGCTGGGTGATCTTCTGGTCGCGGTTGACGTCCTCGATCTGTTGATAATGGCTCATCGCGATCAGATAATTGGCGTAGGGCGCGTCCTTGTTTCCCGGGTGGATGGTCAGGAAGCGCTGTGCCGAGCTGATCGTGTCGGGATACTGCTGGGCCATGTAATAGGAAAAGGCGCTCATCAGCTGCGCCCTGCGGGCCCAGATCGAATAGGGATGCTGGCGCTCGACCTCGTCAAACAGCCGGGCAGCGCGAATATAGTCGCGCTGGTCTAGCCGCTCCTTGGCGAGCGAATAGAGCGTGTTGACGTCGCGGGCGATATAGCCGGTGTCGCCCTTCAGCTTGTTCTGGGAGCAAGCCGCGGCGGGAAGGACCAAGGCGACGGCGAGGATTGCTGCGAAACGGGACAAAGTCGACATGGGGTGCCTTCTAGCGAAGCCTCTGGAGGAGGCCAAGCGCCTTAGATCGGCGGCTTGGCCTGAACGGCGGATTGCTGTCTTTCAGATTTCCTGCGGCTTCGGTCCGCCGCTGTCCTCGAGCTTGAGGAAGCTGTCGGGCTTGACGCCAAGCGTCACCAGGATCGGCGCGGAAATATAGATGGACGAGTAGGTGCCGATGAAGGTGCCGAGCAGAATGGCGATGGTCAGGCCGAAAATGACGTCGGGACCGAGCAGAAGCAGCACCGCCAGCGCCAGCATGATCGACAGCGATGTGACCATCGTCCGCGACAGCGTCTCGTTCAATGACAGGTTGAGCAAGGGGATGATCGCCATCTTCCGGTACTTGCGCAAATTCTCGCGGATCCGGTCGAAGATCACCACCGTGTCGTTGAGCGAGTAGCCGACGATGGCCAGGAAGGCGGCGACGATGTTCAGGTCGACCTGCAATTGCGTGATCGCGAAAAAGCCGAAGATCATGACGACATCGTGGGCCAGGGTCGCCAGTGCCCCGACGCCGAATTGCCATTCGAAGCGCATCCAGATGTAGAGCGCGATGCCGATCATCGACAGGACAATGGCGAAAGCGCCGTCCTGGGCCAGCTCCTCGCTGACCTTGCCGGACACCGACTCGCCGGCATCGACGCGCACCCCGGGATAGGCGTCATCCAGCATCGTGCGGACCTGGGTGACCGCCTTGCTCGCCGCGGCATCGCCGCCCTCGGGCTTGGGCAGGCGAATCTGGTAGGTGCGCGCGCCGCCGACCTCCTGGATGTTGGCGTCGCCGATCTCCAGCGCATTGACCCGGTCGCGCAGCTGATCGACCTCGATCGGCTGGGAGAAGGTGGCGCGCACCATCTGGCCGCCGACGAAGTCGATGCCGAGGTTCAGGCCCTTGAGCGCGACTGCGGTGAGCGCCGCCGCGACCATCAGTAATTGCAGCACCAGCGCGACGTTGCGCCAGCGCATGAAGTCGATGTTGGTATTGTCGGGAACCAGCTTGAGCAGCTTCATATCGTCAAGGCCCCGTCAGATGTGCAGTTCGCGCGGGCGCTTGCGCTTGACCCAGACCGCGACCAGCATGTGCGTGAAATTGACCGCCGTGAAGACCGAGGTGATGATGCCGATCATCAACACCGTGGCGAAGCCCCGGATCGGACCCGAGCCAAAATAATACATCAAGGCGGCGGCGATGACGTTGGTGATGTTGGCATCGAAAATCGCTGTCGAGGCTTCCTTATAGCCTGTCTCCAGCGCGTCGAGGATCCGGCGCCCGCGCCTTTGTTCTTCGCGGATGCGCTCGTTGATCAGCACGTTGGCGTCGACCGCCGCGCCGATGGTCAGCACGAAGCCGGCAATTCCCGGCAGGGTCAGCGCGGCATTGAAGATCGCCATGATGCCGAGGATCATGAGCCCGTTCGCGATCAGCGCCGCGGTCGTATAGACCCCGAAACGTCCATAAGTGACGAGCATGAACACGATCACCGCCACGGTCGCCGCGACGCTGGCGAGGATGCCCTTTTCGATCGAATCCTTGCCCAGCTCCGGGCCGACCGTGCGCTCCTCGATGACGTTCAATTTGACCGGCAGCTTGCCGCTCGACAGCGCGATCGCCAGCTGGTTGGCGCTGTCGACGGTGAAATTGCCGCTGATCTGCGCCTGGCCGCCGAGGATCGGTTCGTTGATGTTCGGCGCCGACAGCACCTTGTCGTCGAGGATGATGGCGAAGGGCTTGTTGACATTTTCCTGCGTGACCCGGCCAAAGCGACGGGCGCCGCCCGAATCGAAGGTGATCGAGACGACCGCCCGACCATCCTGGTCGAAGCTCTGCTTGGCATCGACCAATTGCTCGCCCGACACCATCACCCGGCGCTTGACGGCGATCTTGCCAGTGCCGTCGGCCATCAACAGCACCTGGCTGCCGGCGGGCGCGCGGCCTTCGGCGACCTGGGCGGGGTCGGCGGTCAGATCGACCAGCTTGAACTCGAGCCGGGCCGTCTGGCCGATCAGCGCCTTCAGGGCGTCCGGGTCCTCCACTCCGGGCACCGCCACCAGGATGCGCTTGCTGCCCTGGTTGACGACGGTGACTTCCTTGGTGCCGCTCGGGTCGACCCGGCGGCGGACGACGTCGCGGGCGACCGTCATCGAATCCTTGAGCGCGCGGGCCGCGCCTTCGTCGGTCGGGGTCAGCACGATCCGGGTCGAATCCACCACCGACACGTTCCAGTCGCGCGACCCGGTCAGCGCCACCGGCTGGGTCAGCGTCCGCAACCGTTCGACAGCGGCATCGAGCTGGGTCGGGTCGCGGACCATGAACGACAATCGCCCGCCTTGCGTCGAGACATCGCCGATCGCGATCCGCGGGTCGCGACGAAGCTCGGTGGCGACCGTGTCCTCCATCGCCTGCAGGCGCTGCTTGGCGGCATCGCGGCTGTCGGCTTCGAGCAGCAGCTGGCTGCCGCCGGCAAGGTCGAGCCCGAGGTTGATCTGCGCCCGTGGTACCCATCTCGGCCAACTGGCGACCTGCTCCTCCGGGAACATGCTCGGCACCGCGAAGGCGATGCCGGCCAGGATCACCAGCCAGATAGACCAGACCTTCCAGCGCGGGAAATCGAGCATTTAGGGCCTTCCAGTCCTAATCGTTAGCCGGCTTGGATTTGCCGAGCACGTGGCTCAGTGTCGACTTGACGACGCGGACCTTGGTCCCTTGCGCGATCTCGACCTCGACCTCGTCTTCGCTGACCTTGGTGACCTTGCCGCGGATGCCGCCGGCGGTGACCACCTCATCGCCCTTCTGGACGGCGGCGATGGTCGCCGCATGCTGCTTCATGCGCCTCTGCTGCGGCCGGATCATCAGGAAATAGAAGATGAGGAAGACGAACAGCAACGGCAGGATCTGGACGAAGAAAGCGGCGCCGCCCGACGGCGCCGCCGATGCCAGGGTGGATGCGAGAATGGAGATGGACATGGAGGAAAATCAGTCCCTTCGAAAAACGGGATCGCGTGCCTTGCGCCATCCCACGGACAGCACAAGAAACACGATGGTCGGGGCGACTGGATTCGAACCAGCGACCCCCACACCCCCAGTGTGATGCGCTACCAGGCTGCGCTACGCCCCGACCGTTACCACCCTTGCGGACGGCGAGGGGGCATCTAGTCAGGCATGCTGGCTTAGGCAAGCGCGGGGAGGCCGAATGGCGCGTCGAAAGTCGAGACGGAAGAACAGGTTGGTGCGCCGCATCGCGCTGGCGCTTGCCGCCATGCCCGCGCTTTATCTGCTGGCCGCGCTCCTTGGCTCGCTCATCCCGATCAACCGCGGCTGGAGCGAGCCGGACCAGGGCGTCACAATCTATCTTGCCAACAATGGCGTCCATGCCGACCTCATCTTGCCCGCCAAGGCGCAAGGGCTGGACTGGCGGCCGCTGCTGCCCAGGCGCGATTTCGCCGCGTCCGACCCGAAGGCGGGCTGGGTCGCGTTCGGCGCCGGCGAGCGGCGGGTCTATCTCGACACGCCGCGCTGGCGCGACATTACGCTGCCAACCGTCTGGGCCGGCCTGACCGGCGGCGAGCGGGTGGTGCATGTCGAATGGGTCGCCAACCCGGCCTATGCGGCCCGCGCCATCCACCTGCGCCCCGAGGAATATCGCCGCCTGTGGCAGTCGATCCGGGCCGAGTTCGACCTCGACGACAACGGGCGGCCGGTGCGCATCGCCCATCCCGGCTACGGACCCGCGGACGCTTTCTACGAAGGTCGCGGCAAGGCCAGCGCGGTCAACACGTGCAACACATGGGCGGCCGACCGGCTGCGCCTGGCGGGAGTGGAGACCGGGCTGTGGACGCCGTTCAGCCAGGGGTTGGTGTGGCGTTATCGACAGGCTGGTCAGAGCACGTAGCGGCTCAAATCGGCGTCGCGGGCGATGCTGGCGAGCTGCGCCTCGACGAACGGCGCGTCGACGACCAGGGTCTCGCCGTGCCGGTCCTCGGCGGTGAAGCTGACCTCCTCGAGCAGTTTCTCCATCACCGTCTGCAGCCGCCGAGCGCCGATGTTCTCGAGCGCCTCGTTGACCTCGGCGGCGATGCGCGCCAGCGCCTCGATGCCGTCCTCGGCGAAGCTGATGGTCACCCCTTCGGTGGCCAGCAACGCCCGGTACTGCTCGGCCAGATTGGCCCGGGTCGCCGACAGGATGCGGACGAAGTCGGCCTGGGTCAGCGCCTTTAGCTCGACCCGGATCGGCAGGCGGCCCTGCAGTTCGGGCAGCAAGTCGGCAGGCTTGGCGACGTGGAAGGCGCCGCTGGCGATGAACAGGATATGGTCGGTCTTCAGCGGCCCGTATTTGGTCGCCACCGTCGTTCCCTCGATCAAAGGCAGCAGGTCGCGCTGGACGCCTTCGCGGCTGACCGAGCCGCCACGCACGTCGCTGACCGCGATCTTGTCGATCTCGTCCAGGAAGACGATGCCGTTGGCCTCGGCGTCGGCCAGCGCGACGCGGGCGACATCGTCGGCATCGAGGCGCTTGTCGGCTTCCTCCTCGACCAGCCGCTCGAATGCCTGCGGCACCTTCAGCTTGCGCTTCTTGGTCGGCGCCCGGCCCATGGCCTTGCCCATCATCGCGCCCAGATCAATCATCTGCGCGCCCATGCCGGGCAGCTCGAACGGCATCGCCGGGGCTTCGTTGACCTCGACCTCGACCTCGGCGGTGTCGAGGCTGTGGTCGGCGAAGCGCTGGCGGAAGCTGGCGCGGGTCGCCTCGCTCGATCCCTTGCCGGTCAGCGCGTCCAGCAGCCGTTCCATCGCCGCCGCCTCGGCCGCTTCGCGCACCTTCGCGCGCCGCCGCTCGCGCTCCAGCCGCACCGCTTCCTCGACCAGGTCGCGGGCGATCTGCTCGACGTCGCGGCCAACATAGCCGACCTCCGTGAACTTGGTCGCCTCGACCTTGATGAACGGTGCGTCGGCAAGCTTCGCCAGACGTCGCGAAATCTCGGTTTTGCCACACCCGGTGGGCCCGATCATCAATATGTTCTTGGGCGTCACTTCCTCGCGCAGTTCGGGTGACAGCCGCTGCCGTCGCCAGCGATTGCGCAGGGCCACCGCGACCGCCTTCTTGGCATCGTCCTGGCCGACGATATGCGCGTCCAGCGCGGCGACGATCGCCTTTGGCGTGAGGGCGTCCTTCATTCGCCGACCGTCTCCACCGTCAGCCGGTCGTTGGTGAAGACGCAGACTTCCGATGCGATCTGCATGGCCTTGCGCGCCAGCACCTCGGGATCGGCCTCATATTCGACCAAAGCCTTGGCGGCCGCCAAGGCATAATTGCCACCCGAGCCGATGGCGGCGATGCCGCCCTCGGGCTCGAGCACGTCGCCATTGCCGGTCAGGATCAGCAGCGATTCCTGGTCGGCGACGATCATCATCGCCTCCAAATTGCGCAGATACTTGTCGGTCCGCCAGTCCTTGGCGAGCTCGACCGCAGCCCGCATCAGCTGGCCATTATGCTGCTCCAATTTCTTTTCGAGCCGCTCGAACAGGGTGAAGGCATCGGCGGTGGCGCCGGCGAAGCCGCCGATGACCTTGCCCTCCGCGCCAAGCCGGCGGACCTTCTTGGCATTGGGCTTGATGATTGTATTGCCGAGGCTGACCTGGCCGTCGCCGGCGATGACCGTGCGCCCGTCCTTGCGTACGCCGAGGATGGTCGTGCCGTGATATTGTTCCAACCTGCGCTCCCGCTCCTTGCCTGAAGCGGCATGTGGGATGGCGGGTCGCGACGCGCAAGCGCCACCCATCCTAGGGTAGCGCCTGATGGACATCGCATCCCAATGCGGGACGATGGGAGCAAATGGCGTGGTAAACGGTTGATTCGGCTGTGAACAGGGAACGCAAAGCTGGTTGGGCAATGGTGGCGATCGCCGCCGCCTGCGGCAGTGTGCCGGCCTTGGCCAAGGACTCGCCCAAGCCGACCCTGTCGATCGATCCGATCAGCGCGCGCGGGCTGCTGGCGCCCGTCGACGATGCGCGCCCGCACTCGCCGGCCTACCGGCTCGATCCCGGGCTGGATCCGGCCACCGGCCAGCGGGCCCAATTGAGCCTCGAGCTCGGCGATTCGACTTTGTTCGCGATTACCGGCCGGCTGAGCCGCGAAGCCTCGCCCACCGGGCCGCTCGATCCGGGCCACGCCCGCGTCCTTGGCCAGCGGCGGTTGGACAGCGGCAAGGTCTATGGCGCCGGCGTCGCCCGCTCGGTCCGGGGCGTCGACCTCAGCGCCACCTACCAGTACAGCAAGATCAGCGCCGAGCAGCCGGAATCCGATGCGAAGCTGGACGACGACGGCCCCGGCAAGAGCCATTCCCTGCGCGCCACCGCCCGAATCCGCTTCCGCCTCTGATCGCCACGGCTAGCGCCCATTGACGTCGACCCCGGCCTGGTCGCGCATCCATTGGATCAAGGCGTCGAGCTGGATCGCCTGTTCGGTGGCGATCAAGGCATCGGAGTCAGGAAGTCGGTTTTCACCGGCGGCTTGAGGAGCGCCTTGGGCGGCAGCGGCAGCGGCGGACATTGACGAATTTCGGCGACCGCGGGGATTGGCCGGGGGGCCGGCGGTGTGCCGCAGCCGGGCAGTAGCGCGAACAGCGGCAATGCGGCTCTCGAAATCATAAGTGGTCCTTTCGTTGATCGCGGCCTGCTCAGCCTTGACGCGGGCGATGTTGGCGGCGTCGGCGGCGCGCGCCTGCTCGGCCGCGGCGCGATAATTGGCGACGGTCGCCGCATGCGCTGCCCGCTCGCCCGCCAATTGCCCAGCGTAATGGGTCGTCTTGGCCTTCCACTGGTTGCGGTCGTGGATCAGCAGCGCCAGCAGCAGCGCGCAGCCGATGCCGATCATCAGCTTCAGGCTCGCCGCCGTCAGCTCCAGCCTGGGAATGGGGATCATCCGTATCTCCCGTGAAAGGCGACGGCGCGCCCGCGTCTCGTCAACTTCGACAACATTCGTTCGGGCGCGGTCATGCGGCGTCGCCGTCCGCCTCCAGGCTGACCCCGTCGCGCCCGGCGCTGCCCTTGAACCGGCCCACCGGCCCGCCGACCAATAGGCCGACGATGACCGCGCTCATCGCGGCGATGAAGCCGCCCAATGCGCAGCCAAGGATGATGACGATTGTGTGCTCGCGCGCGCTCGACCAGCCGCCCCACATCAGCAAGGCGACCATCGCCACCGCGCAAAGCCCGCAGAAGATACCGGCGGCGGCGGCCAGCCAGCCGTAGATCAGCCGCTGGCCCTCGGCGAAGCTCGCGGGCGGAGGAAACAGGTTCCGGTTCACCGCGGTTCCTCCTGTGAACTCAAACGGTTAGCGAGCCATCCATAGAGGAACGTCTCGTTGGCCGGCCGGCGCTCGGCCAGGCGTAAATAGCGCTCGCCCTGCAATGCTTCGAGCGCGCGCAGCAGCACCGCCTCGCCGCTGGCCTTGCCGCGGATGCCCAGGAAGGCGTCGAGCGCGGCCAGGGTGCGCGGCCCAATCCGTCCGTCCGGGACCAGATCGGCGAAATCCTTGCCGTTGCGGTTGAGCGCGGTCAGCGCCCGCTGCAGGAAGGTGACGGCGACCGCCGGGCCCATGTTGGCGCCGGTATCGAACAGCTCGGACGCAATCCGGGGCGACCGCGCGGCAACCTCGTCGAAGCGCGGGCGCAGCCAGTAGAGGCGGCGATAAATGGCCGCCGCCTCCTCGCGCGGCAGCCTGGCCATGGCGCCGTCATAGCCATGCGCCCGCGCCACCGCCTCGGTGATCCCGAAGCGGGTCGCTCCGCCGCGATCGTCCGGGTGGCTGACGAAGCCGCCCTCGCGCTCGATCAGCGCGTCGATCAGCTCGTCTATGTCCGATATTGCCTGCATCCCGCGTCTCCCGGTTCGCCGAGTCGCGGATTAATAACCATATAGGATATCTGTAGGACAGGCTTTTTACCGGTCAGGCCAGAGCAGCGAGAATCCTGGTTGTCATGCCCTCACAATCGGCGCCGGCGAACGGGAAGGCGCCGGTCAGCGCCGTGCGCACGTCGGGTTCGAGCGTCGCCTGCAGCTTGCGCCGGGCGCGCAGAAGCCGGGTCTTGACGGTCGCCGCCGGAATTTCCAGCGCCTCCGCCGTCTCCTCGACGCTGAGGCCTTCGATTTCGCGCAGCACGAAGACGGCGCGGAACGAGTCGGGCAGTCCCGCGACCGCATGCTCAATCATCAGCCGCAGCTGGCGACGGGCGACTTCGGCGTCCGGTGGCTCGGCCTGTGAGCCTCGCATCAGCGCTTCCCGGTAATCGTCGAGCACGGTCACTCCCTGCCGCTGCAATTGACTGCTGCGCCGCCGCTGCGAGCGAAGCCGCCCGAGCGCCTCGTTGACGGCGATCCGGGTCAGCCAGGTCGACAGCGCCGAGCGGCCGGCGAACTCGCCGATATGGGCGAAGGCGTTCAGATAGGCCGCCTGCACCGCTTCTTCGGCCTCGGCGCGATCCTTGAGCACGCTCCAGGCGGCGCGGAACAGGCGCTGGTTGTTGACGGTAACGACATGGCGGATGGCCTCGGTGTCGCGTGCCGCACAGCGCCGGGCGAGGGCGACGTCGTCAAGCGCGCTGGCGGCGACATTGGGCAGGCCGCTCATTTTGCTCGAACCTTCATCGCCGCGCGCATGCCGGGATGATAGCGGCAAGTGACTGTAAATGTCCCGGCCCTTGTCACCGTCGCGGTTTTCGTCACGCCCGCGGGCAGGTCCACGTCGAAGCCGGCGCCCTTGGCGGTGGCGGTATGGCGGACCATGTCGCGGTTGACCCATTTGATCCGGTCGCCGACCCGGACGGTGGCCGGGACCGGGCCGAACTTCATCTTGTCGACTATGACGACATGGGTGTGCGGTGCTGCCGCATAGGCGGGCGAATAAAGCAGCAGCACCGCAAGGCCGGCGAGGGGCATTCGCATTGGGCCGGCCTATTTCAGCGACGACGCCAGATGTTCGGCGTGCGTCTGGTGCTCACCGAACAAGGCGAGCCCGGTTTCAAGCAGGGATTTCAGTTCGCCATTGTCGGCGGACGGGATGAGGGTGGTCTTGAGCGCGCCATTGACGGTGCTGTGGAAGGCGACCTCGTTGGCGGCATAGGCGCGGTCGAAATCCCCGCCGTTGAGCTTCGCCAATTTTTCCTCGGTTTCCTTGGCCTGCTTGGCCAGCGCCTGGCTGGTGGCATTGTCGGCCGGCGTCACCTTGAGCTTCTTGACCAGGTCGAGCGCCTTGACGTTCACCGCCTCATGGTCGCGCAGCATGACGTCGGCGAAGGCGCGGACCTCGGCATTCTGCGACTTGGCCAGCGCCTGCTTGGCGGCGGCGGCGTCGATGGCGCCGGCGGTGTAGGCGATATGGGCGATCTCGGCGTCGCTCGGGCCGGTGGCGGCAAGCAAGGGCGAGGCGGCGCCGGCAAGCAAAGCGGCGGCAAGTAGACGGATGGGTCCGGGCATGGCATTTCCTCCTGATCGTGGAAGGCGTTCAATTGCCCTCCGCTCGACCCATTGGATGCCGCCCCAGATGAAAGGTTCCCGCCCGCTGCGCTCGCCCCTTTTCGCCCTGCTCGCCGCCTTCGCACTGGCCGCCGCCGCGGCCCCGGCCGATGCCGCGCTCGACCGCGCCGAGCAAAGCCTGATCGCCACCGTCGATGCCGAGCAGGCGCGGACGCTGGCGATGCTCGAAGCCTGGGTCAACCAGAACAGCGGCTCGCTCAACATTCCGGGCGTCACCAGGGTCGGCGAGATGCTGCGTGCCGAGCTCGAACCATTGGGCTTCGCGGTCGAATGGATCGACATGCGCGCGACCGGCCGCGCCGGGCATCTGGTTGCCCGCCACAAGGGCAATGGCAAGGGCAAGCGCATGCTGCTGATCGGCCACCTGGACACGGTGTTCGAGCCAGACTCGCCGTTCCAGCGCTGGACCCGCAAGGGCGATGAGGGCGAAGGCCCGGGCGCCGGCGACGACAAGGGCGGAATGGCGGTGATGATCGCCGCCTTGCGGGCAATGCGGGTAGCCGGGACGCTGAAGAATGCCGATATCACCGTCTTCCTTACCGGCGACGAGGAAGACAGCGGCAACCCGATCGACATCGCCCGCCGCGACCTGATCGCCGCCGGCAAATGGGCCGATGTCGCCCTCGATTACGAAGGGCTGGTGGTCGATGGCGGCAAGGACATGGGCTCGATCGCCCGGCGCAGCTCGGGCAGCTGGACAGTGACGGTCAAGGCGAAGACCGGCCATAGCAGCGGCGTCTTCTCCGAGGCCGCCGGCTACGGCGCCAATTACGAGCTGGCGCGGATCCTCGACGCCTTCCGCCGCGACCTGCGCGAGGACAAGCTGACCTATAATGTCGGCCTCATCGGCGGCGGCACCGGCGCCACGCTCGACGAAGGTCGAATCCGCCTGTCCGCCACCGGCAAGACCAATATCATCGCCGAGACCGCGCTCGCCCGCGGCGACCTGCGCGCCATCGACCAGGCCCAGATCGACCGCACCCAGGCAAACATGCGCGCCATCGTCGCCCAGTCGCTGCCCGGCGCCGCTGCGAGCATCACCTTCGACACCGACGGCTATCCGCCGATGGCCGAGAAGCCCGGCAGCGTGGCGCTGCTCGGCAAACTGAACGCGGTCAACCGCGACCTCGGCCTGGCGGCAATGGCGCCGCTCGACCCGGTCAAGCGCGGCGCCGCCGACATCAGCTTCGTCGCAATGGACGTCGATGGCGGGCTCAACGGACTCGGCCCCGACAGCTACGGCGACCATGCGCCCGGCGAAACGGTCAGGATCCCGTCGATCTGGCGCCAGGCCAAGCGCGCGGCGATCCTGATGAGCCGATTGGCGAAGGAAAGGCGATAAATCCCGACGATCGCTTTCGACCCGGAACAAATATTTCCACAAGATCAGGTCTTCCCCTGATTACGTCGTGGGACCGAAGCGCGCACTGCAAGCTGTCCTCAGACGCATGGGGACGCCCCTCGGCCCGCCGCGCAGTCCTCCCGACTGCCCGGCGGGCATCGAATCTCCCACTCCCCGCCGTTCAGGGCACGAAGGGCGAGCCTTTGCGCAGTTCCAGCTCATAATGTGACAGGGCTGTTTCGATGCGGGCGACGATCGACTGAAGCCCCTGCAATCGTTGCGGCCAGCCTTCGCCTTCGTCAGCCTGCGGCGCGCCGGCTTCGTGCAGGGCGATGAACGCGCGAAAGTTCGCCACGCTCAAGCGCAGCACCTCGATCATTCCATGGTGATCCAATGATGGCTCCGCCATAACGGCGCCAGCCTATCGGGAAGCCGCGAAGCCGATTCCTTATTGGCGACACCCGCTTCGCAATTCATGACGAGGCATCGGCCGCGATCATGTCCGCATCCGACAAGGCTGACTTCAGGGCCACGTCCAACCGGGACGCCTATTTGTACATGCCCTCGCGCAAATTGACGCCGTGCTCCAGCCACGCCTTGAGCGCGCACAGCATCTGGCTCCAGCCCTGGCAATTGCCGTAGCTGGCCGCCAGCGCGCCTTGCGTCTCGCGCCAGCCTTCCTCGGCGATCTCGACCAGGGTGCGCGTGCCGCCGTCGAGCGACGAGAAGGTCATCGTCACCATCGTCTTGTAGGCAGCGGTCGCCATGTCGGGACGGCTCGCGCCCTCGACGTTGGGCGGCTCGCCTTCGGCCGCATCCCATTTGAGGATGATCCTCTCATTGGGCACGACCTCTACCACCTCGACCGGGAAGGCACCGGGGAAATCGTGGAAGTCCCAGCTGACGGTGGCGCCGGTTTCCAGCCGGCCTTGCGCGCCGCCGGTGGTAAAATAGCGCGACAATATCGCCGGGTCGGCGACCGCCTCGAACACCTCGTCGACCGGCCTGGCGATGCGCGCCGCGACCCTGAACTTGAGCTCCATGTCATTCCTCCTCCGGCTGGCCGCCGAGGCTCTCGAGATAATCGACCAGCGCCTTGCGCTCGGCGGGGTCGGGCATGCCGTGGAACGCCATGCTGGTGCCCGGCACCAGGGCTTCCGGATCGGCGGCGAAGCGGTCGAGCAACGCCCGATCCCAGCGCGGATTGGCCGCCGCCAACGCCGCCATCGCCGGCGAGTAGTCAAAGCCCGCCACCGCCGCTACCGGCCGCCCGACGATGCCGTGCAGGCTCGGGCCGGCCAGGTCATGCTTGCCCGCCTCGGTCGCGTGGCAGGCATAGCATTTCTGGTAGGCGCGCTCGCCGACGGTCGGCTGTGGCGACGGACCATCGCCGGCCGCCGCGACAAGCATTGCCGCGGGCACGGCCGCGAGCGGCAGCTTCATTTTCCGGTGCCCGTCCGCACCACCATGATCCGATCGGTGCCGGATTCGGGCAGATAGACCTCGCCGGGCCGGCCGAGGATCTGGCGGACGTTGGCACCCTCGCCGCTGCCCGGATAGCTGGTCCATTTCTCCGTCGCCGGGTCGAACGTCAGCGTCGCATTGGCGGCGAAGTCGGTCACCCAGACCACGTCGCGTTCATCGACATAGACCGCATAGGCCTTGGGCTTTTCGCCGGGCAGCTTCCAGGCCTTCCAGGCGCCGGTCGCCGGCGTGTAGCGGCTGAGATTGCCGCTATTCCATTCCGACACCCACAAATCGCCCTTGCTGTCGGCCCATACCCGCCGCGCGCCCTGTGCCGGCGTGGGCGGCTCGATGATGGTCGCCGCCCCCGTCTCGCGGTCGATCCTGGCGAGATGGCTGCCGGCGAGGCTGACGTAATAGACATCACCCGACGGCGTCGCGGCGATGCCATAGGGGCCACGACCGTCGGGATCCCTGAACACATCCATCTTGCCGGTCTTCGGGTCGAGCCGCCCGTAAATGCCGTTCTGGCCGGTAAACCAGTGGATGCCGTCCCCGTCGAAGGCGCCGGTGTTGAGGTTGGCGTAGCCGACCTCCTCGGGCAGCTTCCACATATCGATCTTCTCGGTCTTCGGGTCATAACGGACAATGGCGTTCTGGCCGCCGTCGGTAATCCACGCGGCGCCGTCCGGCCCCTGGATGACCCCGTGCGGGGCCGAGCCCGCGCCCAGCGGCACCTGGCGGACCTTGCCGGTATTCGGATCGAGGATGCCGAGCGCGCCCTGCCGCTGGGCGGTGTACCAGATGGTGCCGTCCGGCGCCGGGGCAACGTCATGGACTCGCGCCCCCTTGGGCAGGTCGAAGATTTGGGTTGCCGGGGTCTCGGCCGGGGCGGCTGGGGCGACGGCAAACATCAATGCCGTGGCGAAAATCATCGAAAAGCGCATTGGCGGGACTCCTGCTGCTTGCCCGGCATCATGCGAACCCGCGCCGATGAGAGCAAGCGTCCCGCTTGCCGTGCCGGATTGGGCGCTTTCGGCGGCGCAGGCAGATAGGGTCAATCCCGATACACGGCGAGGTGAGGATGGCTCAGTACTTGGGGAATAGCCGGAGTGCCCATGACCGACGAGCCCCATCCAAGTTCGCCCCAGGACTATCTTCTCGACGCCTGGCAGCGCTCCGTCCTGTTTCTCGACGTACTTCGTCAGCGCGGCAACATTTTCCGGCAACGCCAGGAAGAGACAGCGCCGCATGTGCTGGACTTCGACGCCGACCTGGTTCTCGACGGCCGCACGCTGGCGCGGCCAGTCAATTACCTGTTGGTCCGCATCGCCTCGCTCCCGGACGTGCCGACCGACCAGGCGAAGCGCGCTTTTGTCGTCGTCGATCCCCGCGCCGGCCACGGGCCAGGCATCGGCGGCATGAAGGCGGACAGCGAGATCGGCGTCGCGCTGGAGGACGGGCACCCCTGCTATTTCATTGGCTTCCTGCCCGAGCCCATTCCCGACCAGACGATCGAGGACGTCTGGAATGCCGAAGCCGAATTCGTTCGCGAGGTCGCGACCAGGCATCCCGAGGGCGGCAAGCCGGTCGTCATCGGCAATTGCCAGGCCGGATGGCAGACGGCGATCATGGCAGCCACGCACCCGGAAGTGCCAGGGCCGCTCCTGCTTGCGGGCGCGCCCTTGTCCTACTGGGCGGGAGTCCGCGGCAAGAACCCGCTTCGTTACCTCGGGGGCGTGCTCGGCGGCAGTTGGTTGACCAGCCTCGCCGGGGACCTTGGCGGCGGCAGGTTCGACGGCGCCAACCTGGTCGCCAACTTCGAGGCGCTCGATCCGGCGAACACCTATTTCGACAAGCCGTATAACGTCTATGCGAATGTTGACACCGAGGCGGAGCGTTTCCTCGACTTCGAGACCTGGTGGGGAAGCCCGGTGCTGATGAACGCCGGCGAAATGCAATGGATCGCCGACAATCTGTTCATCGGCAACAAGCTGACCAGCGGC
>JAKFFL010000059.1:0-24276 GCA_036675225.1 Sphingomonas sp.
CCTCGCCGCACACCTCCAGCTGCTTGTCCATATTCTCCTTGATCTTGTGCATCGGCACGTGGCCGGGGCCCTCGATCATCACCTGGACGTCATGCTTCCAGGCGATTTGGGTCAGCTCGCCCAGCGTATAGAGTTCGGCGAACTGGGCCTCGTCATTGGCGTCGGCGATGCTGCCGGGGCGCAGGCCGTCGCCTAGCGAAAAGGCGATGTCGTACGCCTTCATGATTGCGCAAATGTCCTCGAAGCGTTCGTAGAGGAACGATTCGCGGTGATGGGCGAGGCACCATTTGGCCATGATCGAGCCGCCGCGGGAAACGATGCCGGTGACGCGCTTGGCGGTCAGCGGCACGTAGGGCAGGCGCACCCCGGCGTGGATGGTGAAATAATCGACGCCCTGCTCGGCCTGCTCGATGAGCGTGTCGCGGTAGATCTCCCAATTGAGGTCCTCGGCGACGCCGCCGACCTTCTCCAGCGCCTGGTAGATGGGGACGGTGCCGATCGGCACGGGCGAGTTGCGGACGATCCATTCGCGGGTGTCATGGATGTTGCGGCCGGTCGACAGGTCCATGACGGTGTCGGCGCCCCAGCGGATCGCCCACACCATCTTGTCGACCTCGGCGGCGACGTCGGAGGCGACCGCCGAATTGCCGATGTTGGCGTTGATCTTGACGAGGAAGTTGCGGCCGATGGCCATCGGTTCCGATTCGGGGTGGTTGATGTTGCTGGGGATGATGGCGCGGCCGCGCGCCACCTCGTCGCGGACGAACTCGGGGGTAACGAAGTCGGGAATGGCGGCGCCGAAGCTCTCGCCGTCCCTGGCCTGCGCCAGGGCTTGCGCGCGCCCCAGGTTCTCGCGGATCGCGACATATTCCATCTCGGGCGTGACGATGCCGCGCCGGGCGTAGTGCATCTGAGTGACGTTGGCGCCCGGCCTGGCGCGCAGGACGCGACGGCGGACGTTGGGGAACGGCGCGACCCCGGCGGAACGGTCGGGGCCGAGCTGGCCATTGTCCTCGGGCCGAACCTCGCGCTGCGTGACTTCCTCGACGTCGCCGCGGCCGCGGATCCAGTCGCGGCGCAGTTCGGGCAGGCCGGCCATGATGTCGATCCGCGCTTCGGGGTCGGTGTAGGGACCGGAGGTGTCGTAGAGCGTCACCGGCGGCTCGCCGGACGAAGGCTCGAGCATCACTTCGCGCATGGCGACGCGGTTCGGGCCGACGAAAATCTTGCGGCTGCCGCGAATCGGGCCGGTGGTGACAATCAGTTCGGTGCGCGCGGGTGCGTCCGCCATTGCAGTCTCCTCTTCCTCCGCCGGTTCCAACCGGATCAGGTTCGACGGGTCGAGCGACGCAACGCGCTCCTCTCAGCCGTTTTTTCCTGCCTTCGAACATGGCGGCAGGAGCAGGCTCCCCGGGGATGAGTCGGTCCTAGCCCCGGTTGGCGTCCCTCACAATGGCCGCGCGGCCGCGCCGGGAGCGCCAATCCGCAAATCATCGGCAAACGGTCGGGAGTCCATCATTGTGAAGCGCCCGATCCGGCACGAAGGCAAGCGGACGAAGGTGATGCATCATGCCGCCAACAGGCGTATGATGCGCGCCGCGATGGAGGGTTTGAAAATGACCAAAATCCCATTTGCCTTTGCGTTGACCGCATTGTTCTTCGCATCCGCCGCCGCGACGGCCCAACCGTCCCAGCCGGACCCGGCCGTCCCGAACGATGCGCCGATCCTGGTCGAGGGACAGCGCCCCGACCCGAGCGAAATCGTCCGCGGCACCATCAACCGCGCGGGCATCGCGCCGCTGGCGCGCTTCGAGGACAAGATCTGTCCGGGCGTCGTCGGACTGGGCAGCGAGCAGGCCGAGCGGCTGGTGCAGATGATCCGCAGGGACATAGTGGCGCTTGGCGGCAAGCTGCACGGACCCGGCTGCACCGCCAATGCGACCGTCATCTTCACCGAGCAGCCGGTCGACCTGATCAAGCAGTTGGCGAAGAAGGAGCCCGGATATTTCGATTTTTCGCCGAGCGCGTTCGAGCGGTTCACGGCGCGACCGCGACCTGTCGCCAGCTGGCACGTGACCGAAACCCGTGACCGGGACGGCAACGAGCTGGGCAGCGCCGACCGGATCGCCGACAAGAAGCGCATGCTGTTCAACAAGAACGTCCCGGTATCCGAGCCGATGGACGCGAGGGTTCTGCGCAATAGCGGCGCGACCCGCCTGTACACCAACAGCCGGGAGGACATGCTGTTCGGCTTTGCCGTGATCGACGCCGCCAGGACCCGCGACAAGACCATGGCGCAGCTGTCCGGGCTGGCGACCATGCATTTGCTGCTCGACGTCAATCAGGACGCCTCGGCGATCAACCGCGGCTCGATCCTGGCCCTGTTCGAAGAGCGGCCGACGGGGATGGCGGCGCCCGACGGCCTGTCGGCGATCGACCGGGCGATGATCGAAGGTCTGTATCGGCCGAACGAGAACAACCGCAGCGCCTCGCAACAATTCAGCCAGATCGCGACGGCCGTGCGCAGGACTGCCGGCAAGGACTCGCGATAAGCGCGCAACCCCCCGACCCCCGCCTGACGGTTAGTCGAAAAGCATGGCGCGCGAGTGTCGCATCGGTGTAATACACTTGGCGATGACCGGGCCACGAATCGCGTTTCAGCACGACCTCATCAGGGGCTCATGGCGCTCACCCGCCGCGGAGCCAGGGTCCGGCCTCGTCCAGGGGAGAGTTTCATGATTCGACTGCTTCATACCGCCGCCGCTGCCGCCGCCGCTGCCTTGCTGGCCGCCACTGCTCCGGCCGCCGCCCAGGTCGGCGTCCGCGCGTCGACCGCCGACCAGGCGCAATCGCCCGAATCGATCGTCGTCCAGGGTCAGCGGCGCGAGATCGCGAAAGCATTGCGCAAGCTGATCGAGCCGGCCGAGAACGAGCAGCTGGCACGGTTCGAGGACGAAATCTGCCCGATGGTCATCGGCATGCCGAAGGACTGGACGGCAAGCCTGACACGGATGATCCGTGCCAACGTCAGCGCCGTCGGCGGCAAGGTCGGCAAGGCTGGCTGCACCGTCAATGCGGCGGTGATCTTCATCGACCAGCCGCTGGAGCTGATCCGGGCGCTGGCCAAGGAAGAACCGGGCTTCTTCGCCATGACCCCGCGCGAGCTGGAGAAATTCACCGCCGCGGCCAAGCCGGTCGCCAGCTGGCACGTCACCGATACCTTCGGCCGCGACGGGCAGATGCTCGGGCAGCTGGGGTCGATGGGCGTCGGCAGCACGGGGCCGTCGGCGCCGGCCAATGCGAGGGTCAACCGCAATGCCGCGGCCAGCCGGCTCTATACCACCATCCGCGAGGACATGCTGGTCGGCTTCGTCGTCTTCGATCGCATGGCGACGCCGGGCAAGAGCCTGCGCCAGCTGGCTGACCTCGCCACCATGCATTTGCTGCTCGACGTCAACCAGGACGCCGGCGAACGAGACCCGGGATCGATCCTGTCCCTGTTCGAGCAGCGGCCGGAGGGCGCGGCGGCGCCGATGCGCCTGTCACGGTTCGACCGCGGGGCGCTGCGCGGATTCTATACGCAGCGCGAGAACAACCGCAGCGCCCGGCAGCAGGCCGAGAACATTGCCAAGGCGATCGAGAAGGGCGCCGGCGAGGAGCCGGACGCGCCGCCCCGGCCCTAACGCTTGACGCGCGCGCGCTGCTCGGCGGCGGTCAGCGAGCCGTCCTTGTTGGCATCGGCCCGGTCGAACTGCGCCATCGACGGAGTCCGGTTCTCGGCGAGGCTGACCTTGCCGTCCTTGTTGGTGTCGAGCCGGCCCAGCACCGGGGCCGCATTGGGCCTGGGAAGGGCGGCGCCGACGACCTTGGCGTTGAACTCCTGGAGGGTCATGTTGCCATCCTTGTTGGCATCAAGGTTGCGGAACAGGGCCTCGCGTTGGCGCAGCACCGTCGCCTTGCGCGCGGCCATGACCTTGGTTTCCGCGGCCTCGATCTCGGTGCGGTCCATGAAGCCGTCCTTGTTGGCGTCGACGGTCACGAACGAGTTGTCGACCTTCTGCATGTAGGTGGCGCGGGACAGCGGTTGCGGGCCAGGCGCCGGAGCCGCCGCATTCTGCGCGGCGGCGGCTGTCGCGGCGGTGGTCAGGAAGGCAGTTAACAGGAAGCGGTAAGTCACGGTCAAATCTCCGATAGGGCAGCCCAGCGAGGGCGACAGGTAGCGCCGCGCAAGGGCGTTGCAAAGCCGGGACGAACTTTGCCGCAGCCGGCGTTGCCTCAGGATGAACGGGGCTTGGTGGTCCGCGCCGGCCGCGCCGCTTCCCTTTGCCGGCATTAGAAGGCAAACCGCCGATCGATGGCAGCACTCTCCTATCTCGACCGGCTGGAGGCCGAGAGCATCCATATCCTGCGCGAGACGGTGGCCGAGAGCCGGCGGCCGGTAATGCTCTATTCGATCGGCAAGGACAGCGCCGTCATGCTGCATCTGGCGAAAAAGGCGTTCGCGCCGTCGCCTTTGCCGTTCCCGCTGCTGCACGTCGACACCGGCTGGAAGTTCAAGGCCATGTACGCGCTGCGCGACAAGGTCGCCGCCGAGCCCGGTATAAGACTGATCGTCCACAAGAATCCGGAAGCCGAGGCCCAGGGCATCAACCCGTTCGACCACGGGCCGCTGCACACCGATTTGTGGAAAACCCAGGGCCTGCGCCAGGCACTCGAGGCCGGCCAATTCGACGCGGCTTTCGGCGGCGCCCGGCGCGACGAGGAAAAGAGCCGCGCCAAGGAACGCGTCGTGTCGCTGCGCTCCAGGAGCCACCGCTGGGACCCGCGCGCCCAGCGGCCCGAATTATGGTCGCTCTATAACCTCAGGATGAAGCCGGGCGAGAGCGTGCGCGTCTTCCCCTTGTCCAACTGGACCGAGCTCGACGTCTGGCGCTACATCGAGCGCGAAGGGATCGAGGTCGTGCCGCTCTATTTCGCCGCCGAGCGGCCGGTGGTGACGCGCGACGGACTGATCCTGATGGTCGACGACGATCGCTTCCGCCTGGCCGACGGCGAGCGGGTCGAGACCCGGCGGATCAGGTTTCGCACCTTGGGCTGCTATCCGCTGACCGGCGCGGTCGAGAGCGAGGCCGCCGATCTGGCCGCGATCATCGCCGAGATGGAGCGGGCGACAACCTCCGAGCGCCAGGGCCGCGCCATCGACAGGGACGGCGGCGACCATGCCATGGAGCGCAAGAAGCAGGAGGGGTATTTCTGATGGGCGCCGCGGCGACGGACCTGCTGCGGTTCATCACCTGCGGCAGCGTCGATGACGGCAAGTCGACTTTGATCGGGCGGCTGTTGCACGACTGCCGCGCCATCCTCGACGACCAGATGACGAGCCTGGCGGCCGACAGCGCCCGCATCGGCACCCAGGGCGATGCCATCGACTTCGCCTTGCTGGTCGACGGCCTGTCCGCCGAGCGCGAGCAGGGCATCACCATCGACGTCGCCTATCGATATTTCGGCACGGACAGGCGGCGCTTCATCGTCGCCGACACGCCGGGCCACGAGCAATATACGCGCAACATGGTGACCGGCGCCTCGACCGCCGAGCTGGCGGTGCTGCTGGTCGATGCGCGCAAGGGCGTGCTGACCCAGACCCGGCGGCACAGCCTGCTGGCGAAGCTGGTCGGGATCCGGCGCCTCGTGCTGGCGGTGACCAAGATGGACCTGGTCGATTATGACCAGGCGGCATTCGACGCGGTGGTCGGCGACTATCGCGCCTTCGCCGACAGTGCCGGCCTCGGCCAGTGGCTGGCGATTCCGGTCTCCGGGCTTCATGGCGACAATGTCGCGGCGCCAAGCGCGGCCATGCCGTGGTACGACGGGCCGAGCCTGCTCGAGCATCTCGAGAGCGTGGCACTGGCCGGCGACGAGGATCAGCAGCGGCCGTTCCGGATGCCGGTGCAATGGGTCAACCGGCCCAACCAGGATTTTCGCGGCTTCGCGGGCCAAGTTGCGAGCGGCAGCGTCCGCCCCGGCGACGAGGTCCGGGTGCTGCCGTCGGGCCGGACCAGCAAGGTGGCGCGGATCCTGGTCGGGGAGGCGGATGCCGCCGAAGGCGTTGCCGGCCAGTCCGTCACCTTGACCTTGGCTGATGAGGTGGATTGCGCGCGCGGCGATGTCATCGCCGGCGCCGGCGATCCGCCCCAGGCCGCCGACCAGTTCGAGGCCGATCTGGTTTGGATGGCCGAGGAGACCTTGATCCCCGGGCGCGGCTATTGGCTGAAGCTCGGCACACGGACCGTCAGCGCGACGGTGCACGCGCCCAAATATGCACTCAACGTCAACACCCAGGAGCATCTCGCCGCCAAGACGCTGGGGCTCAACGACATCGGCGTCGTGGAAGTGACGACCGACGAGCCGATCGTCTTCGAGCCCTATGAAAACAGCCGGGCGCTGGGCGGCTTCATCCTGATCGACAAATTGAGCAACGCCACCGTCGCCGCCGGCATGATCCACTTCGCCTTGCGCCGCGCGCAGAACATCCATTGGCAGCATGTCGACGTCAGCCGCGAGGTGCATGCCGCGCAGAAGGGCCAGAAGGCCGCCGTCGTCTGGCTGACCGGCCTCAGCGGCGCCGGCAAGTCGACCATCGCCAATCTGGTCGAGCAGAAGCTGCTGGCGCGCGGGCGGCACACCTTCCTGCTCGACGGCGACAATGTCCGCCACGGGCTCAACAAGGATCTGGGCTTCACCGAGGCCGACCGGATCGAGAACATCCGCCGCGTCGGCGAGGTGGCGCGGCTGATGAGCGATGCCGGCCTGATCGTCATTACCGCCTTCATCTCGCCGTTCCGCGCCGAGCGCGAGATGGTGCGCGCAATGATGCACGACGGCGAGTTCATCGAGGTCCATGTCGACGTGCCGCTGGAAGTTGCCGAGCAGCGCGACGCTAAGGGGCTTTATGCCAAGGCGCGGACCGGTGAGATCGCCAACTTCACCGGCATCGACAGCCCATACGAGCCGCCCGAGCGTCCCGATCTGCACATCGACACGACGGCCGTCACCGCCGAGCAGGCGGCCGACGCCATTGTCGAGGCGCTGGCCGAGCGGTCGCCATGACCGTCCGGCACGGCGCCTACCAGGTGTAGGTCAGGCCAATCGCACCCAGCAGCTGATCGGCATCGCCGCGCAGGTCGACAATCGGCGAATCCGCGAAATCGCCGGTCAGCCTCTTATAGCTGCCAAAGGCGAAAACGCCGATGCCGCCGGTCAGGTCGCCGGTCACCATCTGCAGGCCGGTCGCGCTCAGGTGCCAGCTCTTCAAGCCGCCGTCCGCGTCGAACGCCGGCAGGCCGGCGACCAGGCCTTCGGCCGGCGAGATGGAATAATAATAATCGGCATAGCCGCCGCCCGCCCATTCCGCCGTCGCCGAAGCGCTCAAATAGGTGGACCGCGACACCGGCGTCCCGAAGGACACGGACGGGCTGACCAGGGTCGAGCCATGCGCGCCGCCGACGTCGTGCAGGAAATCCACGCGCAGGGACAGGGTATCATAGGGGTTGGTCAGGCCGTGCCAGCTGAGGCCGGCAAAGGCGCCGAGCTCGATCGCCGCGTCGAGCTCGGGCAGCTTGTCGACCCTGGCGTCCTTGACGTCGCCGCTGCGGTTCAACCGGGCGCCGACGATCGGGCCGAAATCGAAATCCATGCCGCTTTGCGGGCGGCCGACGACATCGACGTAGAGCCAGGTGGCGCTGCTCCAGAAATCCATGCCGCCAATGCGTCCGCGGACGGCGGCGGCCGGGATCAGGCTGTTTTCATCGGCGCCTTCATAGTCCGGCGCCGATGCCACGCCGGCGGCAATGGTGAAGGTGTTGGAGCGGTCATTGGGATCCGGCAGGCCGGCGGCGGTGTCCGACTGGGCGAAAGCCGGCGCGGCAGAAACCAATAGCGCGGCGACCGTCAACGTACGAAGCATGGCAGAGCCCCCCTTGTTGCCAAGGACAGTAACCCAAATCAGTGATTGGCAAAATAGGGTTAATCCGGAGCTCCGGATTCAGTCGCCAGTGCCGGGCTCCGGCGAGAAATATTTGTCGTACTTGCCCTCGGCGCCTTTGAACTCGTCGGCGTCGGCGGGGCTTTCCTTCTTGCGCGTGATGTTCGGCCATGACGCGGAAAAATTGCTGTTGAGCTCGAGCCATTTCTCCTGGCCGGACTCGGTGTCGGGAAGGATCGCCTCGGCCGGGCATTCCGGCTCGCATACCCCGCAGTCGATGCATTCGTTCGGGTTGATGACGAGCATGTTCTCGCCTTCGTAGAAGCAATCGACCGGACAGACCTCAACGCAATCCATATATTTGCATTTGATGCAGGCGTCGGTGACGACATAGGTCATTGGTCGGCTTCTCCTTGTTGCCGTCGCTAGGTCGCGGCGTTGCCCCAGTCAACGCTACGGTTCAATCTCCTCATAGGCGGCGCGCGCCTCGGCCGGCGGGCCGCGGCGATCCGGCAAGTCGAGGACGCGGACGACACGAACGACGCCGCGCAACGGCAAGGCGATGACGCTGCCGACCCGGACCGGCTCGCTCGGCTTCTCGACGCGCTTGCCATCGATCCTGGTTCGACCCGCCTCGACCAGCGCCTGGGCCATGGTGCGGCTCCTCACCAGCCGAATGCGATGGAGATAGAGGTCGACCCTCACTTGCCGCGAAGCTTGGCCAGCTCGGCGAAGGCGTGGCCGGCGGGCGGCGGCGGTTGCCGGCCGCGCCCCGGGCGCCGGCCGCGCCACTTCCAGGCGCCGTCACGGGCCTCGAAGCCGACTTCCTTCATCAGCCGGCCGATCGCGTCCTCGTCGAGCCCGAGCGAAGTGGCGAGGTCGCGGTCGACGGGATCGCCGCCGCCGGCCCCGCGCACCTGGTGGGCATGGGCGGCGAAGCGTTCCGCCAGATCGATCCGCAGCCACAATGCGCCGAAGCGGCGGAAGGCCAGCGCCGCGCCGCGCGGGTCGGCGTCGCCGCCGAGGACCGCCGCCCCGGCCGCCGGCAACCTCGGCATCGGCTGGCCCGCGCGCACGCTGAGCAGCGCCGCGCGCCAGTGCTGCGCGGCGGGCTTGAGCAATGCCGGAACATGGATGTCGAGCGCGCCGAGACGGACCTTCATCCGGCCCAGCACAAAACGATCGGCCTTGTTCAGGGCCGCGATCTGGGCGGCCAGCGCCCGGCGCGGGATGACCCCGCCGGCATCGGCCAGCATGGCGGCAAGGGCGCGCACGCCGGCGGTGGCATTGGGATCGGCGGCGGTCTTCGCCAGGGCCTTCAACGGCCCGAGGTGGCGGTGGATGGCGCCGTCGAGCCAGGCTTCGAGCCTCGCCCGCAATGCCGCGCGCCGACGGGCAGAGAGACGGTCGAGCGCGCGAGTCGTGCGCACCGCCGGCTCGAGCAGCGACCGCCCGGGTGCCAGGCGCGCCAGCACATGCCCGTCCCAGCTTACCGCCAGTCCGCCGGCTTGTTCAACCATGAGCGCGAACGCTTCGTCCTCGGCCTCGATCAAGCCGCGGGCGCGCCGGTCTAGCTCGTCGCCCAGGCGGCGCTCGGCGGCGGCGAGCAACATGCGCTTGTCGGCCAGCCGGGCCGCGGGGTCGACCCGGAATTCGAAGCCGGTCAAATGCCCGATCGGCTCTGGTCCGACGCTGACCTCGCCATCGGCGGCGACGGTCACCGGCAGCGCGTCGGCGCCGCGCGCGCCGATGTCGCGGACCAGCACCGCCGTGCGGCGGTCAACGAAGCGCTGGGTTAGCCGCTCGTGCAGCGCATCGCTGAGCCGCGCCTCGACCTGGCGGGTGCGCTCGGCCCAGCGCTGCGGGTCGGCCAGCCAGTCGGAACGCTGCGCGATATAGGCCCAGCTGCGGATTCCGGCGAGGCGGTCGGCCAGCGCCTCGATGTCGCCCTGGACATTGTCGAGCCGGGTGACCTCGGCGGCGAACCATTCGTGCGGCACATGGCCGCCCTCGCCGATGTAGGAATAGAGCCGGCGGACCATGCGGGCATGGTGCATCGGCCCCACTTTTCGAAAATCAGGCAGGCCGCATACCGCCCACAGCCGGCGCGCGGCAGCGCCGCGGCGGGCAGCGATCGCCGGGTCCTCGGCGATCAGCTTGAGCACCGCGAGGTCGATCGCCAGCGGTGCAGGCCGCAGCAAAGGATCGTCGCTTTTCGCCTCAAGGCTGGCGATCAAGGCGCCGACATCGGTGTAGTCGAGCTCGGCGCTGCGCCAGTAGAGGAAATCCAGGGGCCGGAAGCGGTGCTCCTCGATCGCCTCGATTTCCTCTTCAGAAAATTCCGGCGCGCTGTCGCCGCCGAGGCCCAAAGTGCCGAAGCTGCCATCCTTCTGGTGGCGGCCGGCGCGGCCGGCGATTTGCGCCATTTCCGAAATGGTCAGCCGGCGGTCGCGACGACCGTCGAACTTTTCCAGCCCGGCAAAGGCGACATGGGTGACGTCCATGTTGAGGCCCATGCCGATGGCGTCGGTGGCGACAAGATAGTCGACCTCGCCGCGCTGAAACATGTCGACCTGGGCGTTGCGAGTCGCCGGCGACAGGGCGCCCATGACGACGGCGGCACCGCCCTTGAACCGGCGCAGCATCTCGGCCAGCGCGTAAACCTGCTCGGCGCTGAAGGCGACGATCGCCGAGCGCGGCGGCAGCCGCGACAACTTGACCGAGCCGGCATAACGCAGGGTCGAGAAGCGCGGCCGGCTGACGATCTCCGCCTCCGGCAGCAATTGGCGGATGAGCGGCTTCAACGTGTCGGAGCCGAGGATCAAGGTCTCCTCGCGACCGCGGGCGCGGAGCATGCGGTCGGTGAAGACATGGCCGCGCTCGGGGTCGATGCCGAGCTGCGCCTCGTCGATGGCGGCGAAAGCGAAGTCCTTCGGGAAGACGCCTTCGTGGGCGCGGTCGTCACGGCCACCGACGACCGGCATGCTCTCGGCGGTGCACAGCACGTAGCGGGCGCCCTTGGGGACGATCCGCTCCTCGCCGGTGATCAGCGCGACCTGGTTGTCGCCCTTGATCCGGCAGACACGCTCATAGACTTCGCGCGCCAACAGCCGCAGCGGAAAGCCGATGACCCCGCTCGAATGGCCGCACATGCGCTCGATGGCGAGATAGGTCTTGCCGGTGTTGGTGGGCCCAAGGATGGCCCGGACGAGCGAGTCACCCGGCATGGCTCCGAATGTGGCAGCGGGGGGCGCGCGCCGCAAGCGGCAAAGCCCTGTTTTAAACCGCTCTTAACCTTGTTTGGGCACAGCGGAGCGCAAGGGAGGCGCGGGCTTGCGCGAGGCATGGATCCAGCGGCAGTTCGGCGGTGCGACGGCGATCAAAGCGCCGGTCGGCTTCGGCTCCGCGCGCGCGCCGTTCAGCCTCATCGTCGATCTTGGCCAGGACTTGTTTTCGAAGCGGTGGTGGCAAGGCGCGGCGACGCTTGGGGCGCTGGTCACATGGGCGCTGATGCTTGGCCCCGGCATCGAGCCGCTGCCGGCAGGGACGCCGCCTCAGCCGTCGATGACGGTCCGCGCGCAATGGCAGGCGGCCGGCGTCGGCGCGCTGGCGCAAGGATCGCGCAGCGGCATGCGCATGGCCGCGGGCGCGAATGTCGAGCCGATTGCCACGGCCCCCGAGCGCACCTTCATCCATGTCTTTGCGACTGTCGGCCGCGACGGGTTGGCGCGCAGCCTGGCCCGAATTGGCGCCTCGACCGGCGACGCCGCCCAAGTGGAAGGCCTGGTTCGCGGCGAGGGCGGGCGGGTCGCGCCGGGCACGGGCGTGTCGGTCATGCTTGGCCGCAAGGGTCATGCCGGGCTTCGGCCGATCGAGAAAGTGGAGCTTCGCACCGGCCTCGACATGCGCATGGCGGTCGTGCGCGGCGGGGCGGGTCTGACTTTGACCAAGTTGCCACTTGCGGTCGACCGAACTCCGGTTCGAATCCGCGGGCGGGCAGGCGACGGCCTCTATTGGGCATTGCGCGCCGCCGGCGCCTCGAGCCAATCGGCCGCCGCTTATCTCAAGGCGCTGGCGACGCAGATCGATGTCGGCGAAATCGCGCCCGACGACCGTTTCGACCTGGTCCTCGCCAACCGGCGCGCGGTGGGCGGCGAAAGCCGGGCGGGGCCCTTGCTCTACGCCGGGCTCGAGCGCAGCGGCGACAAGAACCTGCAGCTGATAGCCTGGAACGTCGGCGGAAAAATCGCCTGGATCGACGCGGCGAGCGCCGGCCAGGTCCAGGCGGCCAGCACCATGGCCTGGCCGGTCAATGCCCGCATCACTTCCCGCTTCGGGCGGCGGGTGCATCCCATCCTGCGTTTCGCCCGCATGCACCGCGGAGTGGATTTCGGCGCGTCATGGGGAACCCCGATCCACGCCGCCGCCGACGGCCAGGTCGCGCGCGCCGGCTGGGCCGGCGGCTATGGCCGCCAGGTGCGCATCGCCCATGGCGGCGGCCTGGCGACGAGCTATAGCCACATGAGCCGGATGATCGTCGAACCCGGCGCTTTCGTTCGCCAGGGCCAGGTGATCGGCTATGTCGGCTCGTCCGGTTTGTCGACGGGGGCGCACCTCCATTACGAAGTCTTGCGCGGCGGCCAGGCGGTGAACCCCTTGTCGGTCCGCTTCGCCAGCGCGCCGGCGGTCGACCCGGCCATGGCCGAGGCCGTCAAGGCGCGACTGAAGCAGCTCCTCGATGTCGGCAGGAAAGCGGCCGGCTAAGCGGCCCGGCGCCTATTTCTTGAGCGCCTTCACCGCCGCCAGCGTCTTCGCCACATGCTGCGACCAGTCGAGGTCGTCGTGGACCATGACGATCCGGCCGTCGCGGGCGATGACGTAGGAGGTGCGGGTGGTGAGGCCCTTCTGTTCTTTCCACACCACGTCATATTCGCGGATCAGCTCGGGCGAGGCGCGCCCGACTGGGAAGGCGCTGCGGCACTCCTCGACCGAGAATTTCTTCAAGGTGGCGACATTGTCCGCCGACAGCCCGATTACCCGCGCCCCGGCCTTGCGGAACTCCGGCACCGCCTCGCTGAAGGCATGCGCTTCGAGCGTGCAACCCTTGGTGAAGGCCTTGGGGAAGAAATAGAGGACGACCGGACCGTTCCGCAGCTGCTGCTTCAAGTCGAGGCGGAAGGTCTTGCCGCCGACCGCCGCGGTGGTGGTGAAGCCCGGTGCCCGGCTGCCTTCGGGCAAAGCCGCGGCGGCAGGCACAGCCGCCATGCCAATGGCCAGGCCGGTCAATATCGCGCGCATTGGTAATCTCCTGTGGGAATTATCCAACGCTACAGCGGCGCACCGCCAGATGCCATGCCGATCGCGGAATAAGGGACCCTAGCGGGCGCTGAGCCGCGCGGCGCTGCCGTGGATCCGGCGGCCATGGACCCAGCTCTTGCCCTCGCCGAGCGTCAGCACCGGGGTGAAACGGGCATGCTCGCGCGTAGTCATTGGCCGGCTGGCCTTGTCGTCGAGGATGTAGAAGCCGCTCGGGGCGCGGGCGAGCAGGACGATATGGGCGCCGACCCGCTTGTCCCGGCCAATGCTCATATAGAGGTCGCGCTGGCTCCAGCCGGCGGCCTTGAGCACCTGCATCTCGACGACCGCGATATCCTCGCTGTCGCCGGCGCCCCGCTCCAGCGTCTCGCCGGCATTGGCCCATAAATCGGACACCTTCATGGTGTCGAGGTCATGCGCCCATTTGACCCGCGAGCGGACCTCGCCCTGGACGGCGGCGAGCTGCTGTTCGGGCGTCAGGCCGCGCAGAGTTTCGGCAAGCTGCACGACCAGGGGATGAGCGCGGTCGGTGTTGGCGACGCGCCGGAAGCGAGCGTCGTAGAAAGTGACGCCGGCGCTGACGGCGACCGTTCCGAATACGTCGGGGCTGGCCGGCGCGATGGCGCTTTGCGGGCGGACGTTAAGGTCGCGCAGCCGGTTGTAGCGGCCGGCCGGGGAATCGCGGCCGACGATGGTTTCGGCCAAGGCGATGTCGGCCGCCATCAGGCAGGCGAAAGCCAACGTCGCGCGAAGCAGGCGTGCCGGCATCATTGTTCCTTTAACGAAATGATCCCCCAAGACTCGAAAGCTGCAGCGATAGTTCCGTTAAAGGAAGTGGTTAACGTCGCAGCGAGGGTTTTCGCCGACGGACCGTTGCGGCGCAGTAACGCTATCCAAGGATAATAGAGGCGTTAAATTTTATTAGGAGTCATCGGGTTACGGATCCCAGGATCCAGATCGCCGACATCAGCAGGATGACCAGTAGCAGCGAGACGCCGAGCACATAGCGGACGATGTGCGGCTTGACGCCGCCGCTCGCCTCTTCCTGGCTGACATGAACCTCATCACCCTGCCGTTCCATGTCCTGCCTTTCAACGCGGAGTCGCAAAAGCGGACCATACGCCTTGAGCGGTCCGCGAAACAATGGTCAGCGCGCGCCCCACGGCGGCGGCGGCGGCGCAACCGGGCGGGTCAGGTCGAACTCAACGCGGAAGAAGCGACCGCCGGGGACCGGCGGGCGGCGCAGCTCATAAGCGAAGACGCCTGGCGAGACTTCCATCGCCCAGACATTGCTGTTGGACACCGCGCGGTTGGTACGGGTGAACAGGGCGATGGAATCCGCGTCGACTGGAAATTCCTGCCGGGCGGCGGCGCCGGCGGCCACCGTGTCGCCGCCATACATGGTCAATTCGTCGGGCGTGCCGTCCTGGTGGCGGTGGTCGTGCTTCAGCCGCAAGCCGGCCGCCGTGCGGGTGACGATCCAGGTGCGGGAACGGTCCTCGCCGACATGGAAGGGGATGCGCACTTCACCCGCGCGGCATTCGCGCACGTGCATCACCAGCCGCTGCCCGCGCATGTCGGCGTCGGCGGCGTCGGTGGAAACGACGCGCCCCTCGAACGCCTGGCTGCACAAGCCCTGGAGGCGGGCCAGGAACTGGTCCGGCGGCGCCGGCGGCGCGACGCTGGCGCAGGCCGCGGCAAGCGGAAGCAATAGCGGGGCCCAGGTCCATTTCATGTCGGCGCTCCCTTGTCGGCGCGGTGCGCCATGCCAATTTGAGGGGAGCATAGAGGGAGAGTGACAAATGCCCAATCCAACAGGCCCGATGGCCTGCCCGGTGGATGGTTCGCCGCTGGTGATGAGCGAGCGGTCGGGGATCGAGATCGACTATTGCCCGACCTGCCGGGGCGTCTGGCTCGACCGCGGCGAGCTCGATAAGATCATCGAGCGCGGCAATGCGGCCGCATCGGCGCCGCCGCCACAGGTCCGTTCCGGGCAAGGGCAGTGGGAGCAGCCGCAACATTCGGGCCATTACGGCCACAAGCCGCATAAAAGGCGGAAGTCATTTCTGGAGGAATTGTTCGACTAGGCGACCGCCCGAGCGCTGGGCGCCGCGCTCAGCGGTCGTTGGCCAGCCAGCCGGTGAGGACATAGAACAAGATGGCGACCGGGCCGGCGATCAGCAGCGCGGCGACGAAGCCCAAGCGGACGACCAGCGGGTCGACCTGCATGTAATCGGCAAGGCCGGCAGCGACGCCCATGATCTTGGCGTCGCGCCGGTTGACGAGGAAGCGATCGTTCATTTTGTTATCCTTCAAACGCGAACGGTTCAGGCGACGAAAGGCAGCGGACCGACGGCGGCGCTGACGAACAGCAAGGAGGCGATCAGCGCGCCGGCGAAGCTGACGGCGATCTGGCGGAGCGGAGACAAAGTGGCGATCATTTCTAAAAACTCCCTTTGTTTGCACCCCCCGATGGGGCGATGCCTTACCAATGCAGGGAGCGTGCCAATTGCAAAAAGTCGTGTAAAATCAATACAAAATGTCTTTGAACCACCCGACAGGTTGGGAGATTCTACCTAACTCTTGGGAAAATCCACCGTGCGATCAGGTGCGCAACGCACCTTCGGGAAGCTGGTCCGGCCCTTCGAGCGATGCCGGCCGGGCCGAGCCATGCTGGCATTCGGCGACCAAAGTTGGGAAATCGAGGTCAGTGCTGGCCATCAAGGCGCCGGGCGCGGCGGCGAGGCAGGCCGAGCGGCTGTCGTAGCGGGCCGGAGCGGTCGCCACTTGCACGCAATGCTGGCCGGCGTCGCCGCAGCCCATGATCGCAATGATGAAATAGCCCGGGCCCATGATCTGCGTGCTTTCGCTTGGTTAACCTCCTCAACCGCGAATTAACGCAACGGTTCCAGTGATTTCACCGCAAAGTTTGCCGGCGGACGAGCCCGCTCCTACCTAGGTTCGCGAATGACCCAGCAGGCACCAGCTCCCGAACCGCGCGCCGCCGGCCTGCAGACCATCCTCCGCTTCCTGCCGCTCCTGTGGCCCAAGGGCGAGGGCGAGCTCAAGGTCCGCGTCGTCGCCGCCATGCTGCTGGTGCTGGCCGGCAAGGCGGTCGGGCTGACCGTGCCCTATGGGCTCAAATGGGTGGTCGATTCGATGAGCGGCCCGCGGTCAGGCGCGATGCTGGTGGTGGCGCTGGTTGCCGCTTATGCCGCCGCCCGCTTCAGCACGGTGCTGGCCGACAATCTGCGCAACGCCGTGTTCGAGAAGGTCGGGCAGCAGGCCGGGCGACGGCTGGCGGCACGGGTGTTCCGCCATATCCATGCCCTCTCGCTGCGCTTCCATCTCGAGCGGCGCACCGGGAGCCTGACCAAGATCGTCGAGCGCGGCACCAAGAGCATCGACATGATGCTCTATTTCCTGCTGTTCAACATCGCCCCGACGCTGATCGAGCTGACCGCCATCTGCGTCATCTTCTTCCTGAAGTTCGGGCCCGGCATGGTCGCCGCGACCCTGGTCATGGTCGTGCTCTACATTGCCTTCACCCGCGCCATCACCGACTGGCGCGCCAAGCTGCAGCGCGAGATGAACGAGGTCGACAACACCGCCATCGGCCGGGCCGTCGACAGCCTGCTCAACTACGAGACCGTCAAATATTTCGGCGCCGAGGAGCGCGAGGCGCGGCGCTATGACGAGGCGATCGCCGCTTATGCGCGGGCGGCGACCAGGAACGAGACCTCGCTCGCCTGGCTCAACATCGGCCAGTCGGTGATCACCAACGTCATGATGTTCGGCGCCATGGGCTTCACCGTCTGGGGCTGGAGCGAGGGCCGTTTCACCGCCGGCGACGTGGTGCTGGTCAATGGCCTGCTGCTGCAGCTGTTCAGGCCGCTCGACATGCTGGGCTGGGTTTACCGCTCGGTCCGCCAGGGGCTGATCGACATGGAGGCGATGTTCGCGCTGACCGACACGCCGGCGGAAATCGTCGACGCGCCCGGCGCGCCGCCGCTGCACGTCAGCCGCGGGCTGGTCGCGTTCGAGGATGTTCACTTCGCTTATGACCCGGGGCGCGACATCTTGCAGGGAGTCAGCTTCGCGGTGCCGCCGGGGACGACGCTGGCGGTGGTCGGGCCGTCGGGCGCCGGCAAGTCCACCCTCGCCCGGCTGCTTTACCGCTTCTACGAGCCGACCGCAGGCCGGATCACCATCGACGGCGAGGACATCGCCGCCGTCACCCAGGCCAGCTTGCGCGGCGCCATTGGCATCGTGCCGCAGGACACGGTGCTGTTCAACGACACCATCGGCTACAACATCGCCTACGGGCGCGAGGGCGCGGACCAGGCCGAGGTCGAGGAAGCGGCCAAGGGTGCCTCCATCGACCGCTTCATCGCCGCTCTGCCGCAAGGCTATGAATCAATGGTCGGCGAGCGCGGATTGAAGCTCAGCGGCGGGGAAAAGCAGCGCGTCGCCATCGCCCGCACCCTGCTCAAGAACCCGCCGATCCTGATCCTCGACGAGGCGACCAGCGCGCTCGACAGCCGCACCGAGGAGGCGATCCAGGCGACGCTCGACGCCGTCGCCCGCAACCGGACTACGATCATCATCGCCCACCGCCTGTCGACCATCGTCGAGGCGGACCGGATCATCGTGCTGGACGCCGGCCGCATCGCCGAAACCGGCACCCACCAAGAGCTGCTGCGCGCCGGCGGTCTGTACGCCGATCTGTGGACGCGCCAGGCGGCGGAGCGGGCGCTGGAGGAAGCGGCGGAATAGATCGTGTCCCGGCGAAGGCGTCGGGGAGCGCTGCGCGCGTCTGGGCTCCTGCCTTCGCAGGAGCACATGACCACGCTACGAGGCGGCATGGCCTCTACGCTCGACATCCTCCACTCGACTTTCGGTTTCTCCTCCTTTCGCGGCGTGCAGATCCAGGTCGTCGATCGCGTCATGGCCGGCAAGGACACGCTGGCGGTGATGCCGACGGGGGCCGGCAAGTCCCTGTGCTACCAGCTGCCGGCGCTGGCGCGAGCGGGGACGGGATTGGTGATCTCCCCGCTGATCGCGCTGATGCACGACCAGATCCGGGCGGCCGAGGCGCTCGGCATCCGGGCGGCGTCGCTGACTTCGGCGGACAGCGACCGCGAGGCGGTGATCGACCGGGCGAAGGCGGGCGAGCTCGACCTGCTCTACGTCGCGCCGGAGCGCGCGACGACGGAAGGGTTCCGGCGGCTGGTGGAGCAAATCCCGCTGGCGCTGATCGCCATCGACGAAGCGCATTGCGTGTCCGAATGGGGCCATGATTTCCGCCCCGACTACCGGCAATTGCGGCCGTTGCTCGACGCCCACCGCGACGTGCCCCGGCTGGCGCTGACCGCGACCGCCGACCGCCGCACCCGGGCCGACATATTGGCGCAATTGGGAATCCCCGAGGACGGCCTGATCGTCGCCGGCTTCGACCGGCCCAACATCCGCTATTACGTCCGGCCGCGCGACGGCATCGGGGCGCAATTGAAGCAATTGCTGGCCGGGCAACCGGGGCCGGGGATCGTCTATGCGCCAAGCCGCGACAAGGCCGAGAAGCTGGCGGAGGGCATGGCCGCGACCGGCCGCCCGGCGCGGGCCTATCATGCCGGGCTCGAGCCACAGGTGCGCAAGCGCAACCAGGCGGCCTTCGTCTCTTCCGAAGACATGGTGATGGCGGCGACGGTTGCCTTCGGCATGGGCATCGACAAGCCCGACGTCCGCTTCGTCGCCCATGCCGGCATCCCCAAGTCGATCGAGGCCTTTTACCAGGAGACTGGCCGCGCCGGACGCGACGGCGAGCCGGCCGAGGCCTGGCTGTTCTGGGCCGCAGAGGATTTCGCCCGCGCCCGCCGCCGGATCGAGCTGGAGGTCGAGCCGGCCCGCCAGCAAGGCGAGCGCGAACGGCTGAACGCGCTCGCCGCCTTGGTCGAGGCGGCGACCTGCCGACGGGCGATCCTGTTGCGGCATTTCGGCGAGGAGCCGCCGGAGCAGTGCGGCAATTGCGATAATTGCCTGGAGCCGCCGGCGACCATCGATGCCACCGAGGCCGCGCGCAAATTGCTGTCGGCGGCCTTCCGCACCGAGATGCGCTTCGGCGTCGCGCATCTGGCGGCGGTGCTGGCCGGCGACGATAATGAGAAGGTTCGGGGCTTTGGCCATCACAAGCTGTCCGTGTTCGGCATCGCCACGCCCGACGAGCTGGCCCTGCTGCGGCCGGTGGCGCGCGCCTTGATCGCGCGTGATGCCTTGCGGGCCGACGCCTATGGCGGGCTCTCGTTCGGGCCGGGCGCCAAGCCGATCCTGAAGGGCGAGGAGGTGCTGACCATCGCCGTGCCGCCGCCGCGCAAGCGCGCGTCGCGGCGGCGCGGCGGCGACGGGCCCGTCGATCCGCTGTTCGAGGCCTTGCGTGCCCGCCGCCGCGAGCTGGCCGCCGAGGCGGGCGTACCGCCCTATGTCATCTTCCACGATTCGACCTTGCGCGGCATCGCCGAGGCCAGGCCGGCATCCCTGCCCGAGCTGGCCCGCGTGCAGGGCGTGGGCGAAGCCAAGCTAAACCGCTATGGTGACGCGATGCTCGCGGTGGTCGCGGGGCATGAGGAGGCGGCGGCATGATCCGGGAGCTGGACGACAAGACGCTGGTCGCGGGTCAACTGGCGCCCGAGGACCTCGCCGCGCTCAAGGATCAGGGCGTCACATTGATCGTCAACAACCGGCCCGACAATGAGGATGCGGGCCAGCCCTTGTCGGCGGACATGGAAGCGGCCGCCCATGCCGCCGGTCTCGACTATCGCCACATCCCGATCCGCTACGGAATCGGCCCGTCGGACGTCGAATCGATGCGCGAGGCGATGCACGCGACCGGCGACGGCAAGCTGCTCGCTTTCTGCCGGTCGGGCAACCGATCGACCCTGGCCTGGGCCGTGGCCCGCGCCGAGGACGGCGCCGGGGTCGATGAGCTGCACCAGCGCGCCGAGGCCGCCGGCTTCAACCTGGGGCCGGTCGCCCATCTGCTTTGAGCAACGCCAAGGCGGCGTCGAAATCCTCGTCCAGGACCATCAGCCGGATCGGCATCATCGGGCCCCAGCCGAAGCTGTTCATCTCGGCATCGAACAGCATGGAGTCGAGGCCCTCGGCGGCGAGGTTGAGCCGCGCCAGCTCGCCGGCGGTGCGATTGTCGAAGCGAGCGACCTCGACCAGGCTCACCAGGGCACGACCTCGCCGGCCGCAAGCTCGTCCGGCCGCGGCGCGCGGCCGAGCATCGCGTTGCGGTGCGGGAAGCGGCCGAAGCGGGCGATGACGTCATGGTGCTTCTGGACGAAGCCGAAGATGTAATCGTCGTCGAGAGGGGTGAACAGAAGCAGCGAGCGCTTCTGGTCCTCTATGTCCTCGCTGTGCTGGAACGGCATGTAGAGGAACAGTTTCTCGTTCTTCTCCAGCTGATCGTCGAAGCCGCGCGCGATCGCCGCCTTGGCGATGGCCAGCGCCAGATGATCGGTGGCGAACTGGTCAGCGTGGCCGCGGAACATCTCGCGCGGGAACTGGTCGAACAGGATCACCGCCGCCAGCGCCGTCAGCGGGTCGCCGAGGAACCGATCGGCCGGCAGCTGCCGTTTATCGAACCACAATTTAAGGAAGCGACGCCGCACCTCGTCATCGAGCTCGGCGTCGGGCTTCCACCATTGCTCCGGCTCGAGCGCGAACCAGAATTTGAGGACGTCGGCGCGCCAGTCGTCGCTCATGCCGCCGTGCCGCCCACGGTCAGGCCGTCAATGAGCAGGGTCGGCTGACCGACGCCGGCCGGCACTGACTGACCGGCCTTGCCGCAAATGCCAACGCCCTCGTCGAGTTCGAGGTCGTTGCCGATGCCCTTGACCCGGGTCAGCACGCTCGGCCCGTCGCCGATCAGGGTCGCGCCCTTCAGCGGCTCGGCGAGCTTGCCGCCCCGGATGCGGTAGGCCTCCGTGCAGGAGAAGACGAACTTGCCGCTGGTGATGTCGACCTGGCCGCCGCCGAAGCTCCTGGCATAGATGCCGTCCTTGACCCGGGAGAGAAGCTCGTCCGGATCGTCCCTGCCGGCGAGCATGAACGTGTTGGTCATGCGCGGCATCGGCGCGTGGGCGAAGCTTTCGCGGCGGCCGTTGCCTGTGGCTTGCATGCCCATCAGCCGGGCATTGAGACGGTCCTGCAGATAGCCCTTGAGGATGCCGTCCTCGATCAGCACGTTGCGCGCGGTCGGCGTGCCTTCGTCGTCGATCGTCAGCGAGCCGCGGCGGGCATGCATCGCCCCGTCATCGACGACGGTGACGCCCGGCGCCGCCACCCGCTCGCCGAGGCGGCCGGAGAAGGCCGAAGTGCCCTTGCGGTTGAAGTCGCCTTCCAGGCCATGGCCGACCGCTTCGTGCAGCAGCACGCCCGGCCAGCCGGGGCCGCACACGACGGTCATCTCCCCGGCCGGCGCCGGCACCGCTTCCAAATTGGTCAGCGCCTGGGCCAAGGCGATGTCGATCGAGCGGCTCCATTCGGCCTGATCGAACAATTTGTCGTAGAGGTAGCGGCCGCCGAGGCCGTGGAAGCCGGTCTCCCGCCGGTCGCCGTCGCGGGCGACGATCGAGATGTTGAGACGGACGAGCGGGCGGATATCGCGGGCGACAAAGCCGTCGGCGCGCAGGATCTCGATCACGCTCCAGCTCGCCGACAAACCGACGCTGACCTGCTCGACCCGCGGGTCGCGCGTCCGGGCGGCGGCGTCGATCTTTTGGCACAAGGCGACCTTGTCGGCGAAAGGCACCAAGGTCAGCGGGTCGTCGGCGCCGTACATCGCCTGGTTGGTGCGCGCTGGCGACAGCGAGGGCGCGCCCCTGGCCGGGTCGAGCAGCTTGAGCGTGGCGGCGGCGCGGTCGATGGCGGCGGCGCTGATCTCATTGGCGTGAGCGAAGGCGGTGGTCTCGCCGGAAACGCCGCGCAGGCCGAAGCCCGAGGCGCTGTTGTAATCGGCGGTCTTGAGCCGGCCGTCATCGAAGCCGAACGCCTCGCTGACCCGGTACTGCAGGTAGAGCTCGCCGTCGTCATGGCCGGAGAGATGGCGGGCCGCCAGCCGCTGCGCTTCGTTGGGATCGAGGTCGCGGTAGAGGAAGCCGCGCGGGTCGGCGGCGGTGGTCATGGCAGCGGCTTGGCCCCGGTGACGGTACGGTCGGTCGGCCCGCCCTCGAGGACGAAGCGACGGTCGCAATAACCGCAATCGACGAAGCCCAATTGGTCGTCGATGTGGAGGTAGACGCGCGGATGGCCGAGGGCGGCCGGCACCTGGCCCGATCCGTCGCAGGCGACTCGGCGGGCCTTGACCGTGATGGTTTCAGGAGGCGGGATCATGCCGCCTGAGGTAGCGCCCGCCCCTCGAAGCTTCAACCTTACTGATAGTCGGCGGTGAGGTCGTATTCGGCGCTGTACAGGCCTTCGGGCTGGTTGGCGGTGATGAAGATGACGCCGCCGACACCGACGAAGAATGTGTGGTCGGCGGCGATCGTGCGGGTTGTCGGCCCGTCAAGGCCCATGGCGAGGACGGTTATCGTGTCGCCGGCGAGATTGGTCAGCTCGGTCGGCGGAGTCAGCGCCAGGATCACCTGCTGGCTGGGGGTGCCGGCGCCGGCGAAGCGGCCGCGCTGGCCGACGTCGGCGGGCATCAACGTCAGGCCGGCCGAAGCCGTGCGGGCGCCGGTGACGGCGTTGATCGACACGAACCCGGCGGTCGTCGTCGACGGCACGATCGTCCCGAAATGCAGATCCTGCACCTTGGTCAGGGTCAGCGGGATGAGCAGCAATGCCCGGCCCGGCGGCTGGCTCGGCGCCGAGACGGGCGCGGCCAGGGCCGGAACGGCGGCGAACGCCAGGCTGGCCAGCGCCAGGTGAAACTTGAACCACGGAAACATGATCTGCCCTTCCGGACCGTTTGGTTGACGGTCTTTTCGCAGATTCGGCTATCCGGACCTTAAACAGCACCGGCAAACAAAGGCTTAACCATGAGCGGCAAGAAATGCCGGCGCTCAAGGATATTGGATGGTGACGTCGAACGTGCCCGTATAGATGCCCTCGGCCTGGCCGGCGGTGGGGCGCAAGGTCGCGCCGATCTTGAAGTCGAACACGCCGGCCTCGGCCATCGCCCGCTTCGACTGGCCGTCGAGGGTGAAGGCGTTGAGGAGGATCGTCTCGGTGCCGCCGACCCGGGTCAGGGTGATGCCGCCGTTGGGGATGCGGATGATGACCACCGAATTGCCCTGGGCGACGCCGCGGAACAGAGCGGCATGTGGCGTGCCGCCGAGGGGCAGGACGCCGCCGCTGGTGGTCATGGCGTCGGTGACCGGGTTGATGATTGCGGTGCCGTTGGCGGTGACGCCGAGATCGCCGAAGTGCATGTCGGCGAGTTTGGTCAGGGTCAGCGGTTTCAAGAGCGCCGCCTGGCCTGTCGGGCTGGATGGCGGCGCCACCGGCGCGGCCACGGCCGCCGCCGGCGCCAGCAGCGCGAGCGGCAGGGCAGCGATCAGGCAAAAGCGCGCGGCACCGGTCATGGCGCGGGCGGTACAGGGTTAACGTCAAAATTACCCTGTGAGGTAAGGTAAAGGCGCTGTTTACCATCGCCCTTTGCCGGTTGCGGCAAGCGCGGCTATCGCTGTCGGCGCATGACCGCGCCCGAGCCCGCCATCCGCATCGACAAATTGTCCAAGACCTATGCCGGCGGCAAGAGGGCGCTCGACGAGGTCAGCTTCGACGTGCCGCAGGGCGCGATCTTCGGCCTGCTCGGTCCCAATGGCGCCGGCAAGTCGACCCTGATCAACATCCTGGCCGGCATGGTGGTCAAGACCAGCGGTCGGGCAACGGTCTGGGGCTTCGACATTGACGAGCACCCGCGCAACGCCAAATTGTCGATCGGCATCGTCCCCCAGGAAATCCTGTTCGACCCC
>JAKFFL010000197.1:0-4426 GCA_036675225.1 Sphingomonas sp.
AGCCAGACCGATCCCGATCCCGGGCCGCCGTTGAACAGGAAGGTGACCGGCCGGCTGGGGTCGCGCGGCTCCTTGACATAGGAAGTGGTGACGATCGCCGCCTTGGGCGTGCCGTCCTCGGCCTTGATGATGGTCTCGGCGATGGTCGCCGCATAGGTCATGCGCTGGCCGCCGAAGGTGCCGTTGAGCCGGGTCGTGCGCTTTTGCGCGACCACCGTCGGTGCCGGCTTGGCGGGCTCGGCCGCCGCCGCGCCGGGCTTGGCGTCGGGCGGGGGATTCTTGTCCTGCGCGTATGCCGGCGCGGCAAGGGCCAGCGCCAGTGCGAGTGAAACGGCGAACTTCATGGATATCTCCCCCAACCTGTGGGCACACCCAAGCGGCGGCGGAGACAGAAGGCAAGCGCCTCCTCGACGAACGGACCGATGGTTGCCGGCGCCGGCGGCTAGATGGCGGAGGCGATCCGGGTCGCCGGCCCGAACATCTGCGGCATCGCCAAGGCGTCGAACCCGTAAGGGTCGGGGCGGAAGACGATTCCATTCCCTCGCGGCGTGACGGTCAGATAGGTCATGTAGATCGGCACCGGCCGCGGCAGCTCGATGCGTTGCTCGCGCGCCGATGTCGGCTGCGGGGCGCGGCCGAACACCCAGGTCGCGAATCGCCGGTAATCCTCAAGGCGGACGCAGCCGTTGCTGATCCAGCGGTCATCCTTGGCGAACAATTCCTTCACCGGCGTGTCGTGCAGGTAAATGCCATAGTCGTTGGGCATCTCGAACTTCATCTCGCCCATCGAATTCCACGGTCCCGGCAGCTGGCGGACTAGCATCGTCGGCTGCTTCCTGCCCGACGCGATCGCTTTCCAGTCGACCGTCTCGGGATCGATGATGCGGCCGTTGCCGCTCCAGTCGGACAGCACTTCGTAGTGGAAATTGTCGAAGTATGAGAGGCCCTGTTCCTTGACCTTCTTCGCGGTCAGCGTGCGGACCAGCTCCGGCGGGACATGCCAATAGGGGTTGGCCTTGGCGTTGCGCATCAGCACCGCCATCATCGGCGTCTTGGTTTCCGGCGAGCCGACGATCACCCGCATCCCGTCCACCATCCGGTCGCCGTCGAACAAATAGGTCATGGCCGCACCGGAATCGACGACGACGTAGCGGTCGAAGGTCCGCGTCGGCGGCAACCGATAGGCCCGCTCCATGTTGATCGCGATCCGTCGGGCGTAATAAGTGGAGCCGCGGTTCAACGAAGCGATCGTCGCCTTGCCGACGATGCCATCGACAGGCCCAAGGCCATGGACTTCCTGGTAGGACCGGACCAGCTGGTCCAGCCGCGCGTCGAAGCCGCCGCCGGGCGCCAGACCGAAGCGGCTGCGGAGCAGGTCGACACGCTTGCCTTTCGCCCCTTGCTTTAAGGTCGGCCCAGCCGGGATTTTCACCTGCGGCAGGCGGCCCCAGCTCGCCTGATATTGCTGCAAGCCACGCGCCAGCTCGACGAACAGGGGATTGGGCGCGTTGCGGCGGTTGCCGGAATCCGCATTGAACAACCGGGCGAGCCAGTTCTGCGGCCGCTGGCGGCGCTTGGCGACGCTCGACATTTCAGGATCGACATAGACGAAGTCGATGCCCTGCTTGATGGTGCGCGGCACGGCGACCGGTTCGTCGCCGCGCGGCGCCGCCGCAACCGGAGTCGTCACAACCAGCGCAAAAGCGCCAAGGATCAGTGCAAATGTCTTGTGCATAAACATTGCGCCGCGTTCGCGGCGCATTCCCATGTGGCTTTGAAAGGTCCAACTCCCTGCGCCGCTTTGGGTTGCGCTGGCCTGAACTGGGCGTTCCGGAGGGCGAAAGAAAGTCTACCGCCGTCCCCCGAACCGTGTCCGCCCGGTCTTCCCATATTTGAGCTTTCGTGTCCCCGGCTTCCCCTCGCTGGCCTTGCCGGCCGGGCGCGGCGCTACGCGCTGGGGGTGGGGGATGCCGAGATCGTCCTCTTCCAGCCGGCGGATTTCGTCGCGCAGGCGGGCGGCTTCCTCGAACTCGAGGTCGGCGGCGGCCTTGCGCATGCGCTCTTCCAGCTCGCCGAGATAGGCTTTCAGATTATGGCCGACGAGGTGCGGCCGTTCGTCGTCGCCGGTCTCGACCAGGACGCCGTCGCGCAGCGTCACGTCGCTCATGATGTCGTTGATGTGGCTCTTGATCGAGGCCGGGGTGATGCCGTGCGCCTCATTATAGGCGACCTGCTTCTCGCGCCGGCGATTAGTTTCGCTCAGCGCCCGCTCGATTGAGCCGGTGATTGTGTCGGCGTAAAGGATCACCCGCCCGTCGATATTGCGGGCGGCGCGGCCGATGGTCTGGATCAGCGACGTCTCGGAGCGCAGGAAGCCCTCCTTGTCGGCATCGAGGATGGCGACCAGCCCGCATTCGGGGATGTCGAGCCCCTCGCGCAGCAAATTGATCCCGACCAGCACGTCATAGACGCCGAGGCGCAGGTCGCGGATCAATTCGATCCGCTCCAGCGTCTCGACGTCGCTGTGCATGTAGCGGACCTTGAGGCCCGCCTCGTGGAGATATTCGGTCAGATCCTCGGCCATGCGCTTGGTCAGCGTCGTCACCAATGTCCGGTAGCCCAGCCGCGCGGTCGCCTTGGCCTCGTGCACCAGATCGTCGACCTGGTCCTCGACAGGCTTGATCGTCACCGGCGGGTCGATGAGCCCGGTCGGGCGGATCACCTGCTCGGCGAACACGCCGCCGGTCTCATTCATCTCCCACGGGCCTGGAGTCGCCGAGGTAAACACCGTCTGCGGGCGCATCGCGTCCCACTCGTTGAAGCGCAGCGGCCGGTTGTCGATGCAGCTCGGCAGGCGGAAGCCATATTCGGCGAGCGTGATCTTGCGGCGATGGTCGCCCCTCGCCATCGCCCCGATCTGCGGCACCGTCTGGTGCGATTCGTCAACGAACAGCAGCGCATTGTCGGGCAGATATTCGAACAGGGTCGGCGGCGGCTCGCCGGGCAGGCGGCCGGTGAGGAAGCGCGAATAATTCTCGATCCCCGCGCACGATCCGGTGGCGGCGATCATCTCCAGGTCGAAGTTGGTCCGTTGCTCCAATCGCTGCAGCTCCAGCAGCCGGCCTTCCGCCTCCAGCTCCTTCAATCGCTCGGCCAGCTCGTGGCGAATCGCCTCCATCGCCTGCTTCAATGTCGGGCCGGGCGTCACATAGTGCGAATTGGCATAGACCTTGATCGCATCGAGGCTGGCGACCTTCTTGCCGGTCAACGGGTCGAACTCGACGATCTCCTCGACCTCGTCGCCGAAGAAGCTGATCCGCCAGGCGGTGTCCTCATAGTGCGAGGGGAAGATCTCGAGGCTGTCGCCGCGCACCCGGAAGCTGCCGCGTCCGAAGGCGGCGTCGTTGCGCCTGTACTGCAGCGCCACCAGCTTGCGGATGATCTCACGCTGGTCCTCGGCGGCGCCCTTCTTGAGGCTGAAGGTCATCGCCGAATAGGTCTCGACCGAGCCGATGCCGTAGAGGCAGGAAACCGAGGCGACGATAATGACGTCGTCGCGCTCTAGCAACGACCGCGTCGCCGAGTGGCGCATGCGGTCGATCGCCTCGTTCACGCTCGACTCCTTCTCGATGTAGGTGTCGGTGCGCGCGACATAGGCTTCGGGCTGGTAATAATCGTAATAGCTGACGAAATATTCGACCGCATTGTCGGGGAACAGCCGCTTGAATTCGCCGTACAGCTGGGCGGCGAGGATCTTGTTGGGGGCCAGCACCAAGGCCGGGCGCTGCGTCAGCTCGATCACCTTGGCCATGGTGAAGGTCTTGCCGGAGCCGGTGACTCCCAGCAGCACCTGGCTGATTTCGCCCTGCTCGGAAATGCCCTCGACCAGCTCCTTGATCGCGGTCGGCTGGTCGCCGGCGGGCTGATAGTCGGTCTGCAGCACGAACTGGCGCCCGCCCTCGGCCTTGTCCGGCCGCGCCGGCCGGTGCGGCGTGAAGGTTTCGCCCGTTTCCGGCTCGGCGAGCGAGGTGCGGATTTGAATTGCCATCACCTTGCCATATGGTCGGCGATACGCGCCTGCGCAACGCGGCCGCGTGAACGGGGAAAATGCCATGCGCCGCCTGCTGCTGCCGCTCGCCGCCCTGCTCGCATCCTGCGCCAGCGTCGCGCCGCCGGCCCAACCTTATGACACCATCATTCGCGGCGGGACGATCGTCGACGGCAGCGGGGCCGAGCCCTTCACCGGCGATGTCGCGCTGCGCGGTGATCGCATCATCGCCGTTGCCCCGCGCATCGACGGCACGGCCGGACGGACGATCGACGCAAGCGGCCTCGCCGTCGCGCCGGGGTTCGTCAACATGCTCAGCTGGGCCAACGAAAGCCTGATCGAGGACGGCGGCGGCGAAAGCGACATCCGCCAGGGCGT
>JAKFFL010000007.1:0-4420 GCA_036675225.1 Sphingomonas sp.
CGGGCCCGTCATCCACACCCATACCGGCCCGCTGAGCGTCGCCGCGGCCGGCACCCAGATCGTGCTGATCCCGATCGCGGCGGTGATCGGGCTGTGCGCCTTCATCCTGCTGGCGAAATAGGCCGCCGCGGTTGACTTGGCGTGCTTTTTCCGCTTGAGGGCGGCGCGACGGCGGGGCTGCGGCCTCGCCATTGTCTTTTAGGGGAAAAGGGGCGGCTCCCTCAAGTCCGCCTGGCCGGGCCTACCTCATACGGGGCCCCGACGAACGAAGGAAAGACCCATGCGACATCGTGTCGGCCATCGTAAGCTGCAGCGCACCTCCAGCCACCGCGCGGCCTTGTTCCGCAACATGGCGGCGGCGCTGATCAAGCATGAGCAGATCACCACCACCTTGGCCAAGGCGAAGGAGCTTCGCCCCTATGTCGAGAAATTGGTGACGCTCGCCAAGAAGGGCGGCCTCTCCAATCGCCGCCTGGCCCATGCCCGGCTGATGGACGAGGCGCAGCTGGCCAAATTGTTCGATGTCCTCGCCCCGCGCTACGCCGACCGCGCCGGCGGCTACACCCGGGTAGTCAAGGCCGGCATCCGCATGAGCGACGCGGCATCGATCGCCATCATCGAGTTCGTCGACCGCGACGTCTCGGCCAAGGGCCAGGATTCAGGGCCGGTGATGGAAGAAGAGGCGTTCGCCGAGGACTAAGCGCCAAGCGACCAGTCATTGAAAGGGCCGTGGGGGCGACCTCGCGGCCCTTTTCGATTCAGGCCTTGCGCTCGCCGCTGGCGTCGTCGGCCGCGACCAAGGGCCCGCGCCGTTTGCCGCCGGGCGCGAGCTTCGCGCGATAATCGGCGACCATGTGCCGGCATTGCTCGAGGCTCGCCTCGAATTTGGCGCTCGCCTCCTCCAGCTCGGTCGGCTGGGGGTCTTCCGGTTTCATGCTGCAAACCTGGGTTAGATCCACTCTCGCCGCGCTCAACGCGCATCCCGCCGACAAGTGCCTCGATTCATGGAAAAAAGTGATGGACTTGCAAAATGTCGCCGAACCTCGGGCCATCAGTCGCTTGCCGGCCCGTGCGAACACAGACGGCCGGGCGGCAAAAGAAGCCCGTCGGCGCAAGGAGGAGGGCCGGCGGGCTTCTCTTACGAAAGGGCGGGCGCCGTCTGGGGGCAAAGAGGCGCGCAACCCCGTGCAGGCGGGCGGGGGACAGCCCGCCCGCGCCGAACGGTTAGAGGCGGAGCGGGTTCCATGGGGAATGATCGTCAATCGGGCGGAAGCCAGCACCATCAGATTCCATTGCCCTACATGGTGCCAAATAGGTTAGGAACCTCACGCTTTCCGAGGAGGCTGGATGGCGGACAAGCCGGACCCGTCGTGGATCGCGCCGTTCCTGGCGGCGCTGGCCGAGACCGGCATCGCCAGCCAGGCGGCGACAGCGGCGGGGACCGGCGGACGTGGACGAGGGGGAAGAGGAGCGGGGGTCCGGGCCGCGGGTGCGGCGGTTGTAGGGCCGGCCGTCCGGCGAGCCGGAATCCAAATTGGAAGGGCCGTCCCTTCACTCGCTCTCGCGATGCTGGCGCATCGCTGCCGCTCACTTCGTGACGTCAGTCGCGAAAGCTGAACATTTCGCATCCATCACATTCAGCCATTATGCAGCGAGCGAAGCATAGACGCGGGTTCATTGGCGCCCGTGGGGGCGTGACGTAATGAGGAGCGTGCCATGAAGGCAATCACCATGATTCTGGCGGGCGGGCTTGGCCTTGCCGCGCTGGCCGCGTCGGCACCCGCCGCCGCCCAATATTACCCCGGTAATCCCGGCGGCGGCTACGGCGGCTATCCCGGCAGCGGCAATGTCGTCAACGACATACTCGGCCAGATCCTCGGCGGGCGCAGCTATGCCAACAACGAGCGCTATGCGGTCGAGCAATGCGTCCGCGCCGTAGAGCATCGGATCAACACCCGCGGCTTCGACAATGAGGGCGGCCGCTATCGCAATTATGGCTACGGCTATGGCTATGACAATCGCTACGGCGGCGGCTACCAGGGCGCTCGCGTCATCGCAGTCACCGACGTCCAGCGCCGGTCGAACGGCGGCCTGAAGGTCATCGGCGTCGCCTCGAGCGGGGGGTCGGCCGGCTACGGGGGCTATGGCGCTCCAGGCTACGGCGCTCCGGGCTACGGCGCTCCGGGCTACGGGGCTCCGGGCTATGGCTATCCGGGCCAGGGCTATGGCGGCTACGGCTATGCCGGCGCGGCCGACGCGCGCTTCGACTGCACCATCGACCGCTATGGGCGGATCACGGACATCGACGCCAAGCGCGACCGCAACCGCAACTTCGGCTACCGCCGCTACTAGGCGCGCCGATCGACGCAAGCGGATTGGGCCGGGGCCTTCAAGCCGCTCCGGCCCATTTCGCGTCCTTGGGAAAATTCATTCCCCGTTCAATCGCTTAGGCGTATCGCTACGGCAGCGTAATTTGCGAATCTCAGGAGAATCGCCAGTGCTTACCCCTCGCATTCGAAGCGCGCTGGTCGCGCTCGCCGCATCGGCCGCCCTCGCCGGCTGCACCAACATGGGACCCTATGGCGGCATCGGCGTCGGCGTCGGTAGCGGCTATGGCGGCTATGGCGGCTACAGCGGCTATGGCTACGACCCCTATTATGCGGGCTACGGCTATCGCAGCGCCTACGGCTACAATCCCTATGGCTGGTACAACGGCTATTATTATCCGGGCAACGGCGGGTGGGTCTATGACCGTGACCGCAACAAGCGCGAGATGACCCCGGCCGAGCGTGCGTATTGGGAAGCGCGCCTGCGGGAGCATTTCCGCAACAAATATGGCGACGCCCTCGGCCCCCGCACGACCGCCCAGGCCAAGGAGAATTGGAGCGGCTTCGCCAAGCCGGAGGCGACCGCGAATGCCGGGACCAGCGCCCGCGCCGACCAGCGCCCGGTCCGCCAGGCGATCGAGGCCCGGCGCCAGGCGCAGGCCGAGCAGCAGCTGGCACGCAGCGAGCGCCAGCAGGAGGCGCGCAGCGAGCGCCAGCAGGTCCGCGCCGAGCGCCAGGAGAGCATCCGCCAGCAGGTGATGGAGCGGCGCCAGGCGCGCCGGCCGAGCAAGTCGGCCGACGACTGAGCCGCAGAGGCCGGCAACAAGCAAAGGGCGCGGAAGCCGACCGGCTTCCGCGCCCTTTTTGTCATGTCCGGCCGACAGCCGACCGGCGGCCTCAGACGTGCGCGATCGCGTCCTGGTGCGTAGCCATCGCCTGGGCCGCATCGAGCGCCAGGAAATGCGATCCGGCATCGGCTGCCCAGTCAGGCGAAAGCGCGTCGCCAAGGGAAGGCAGGCTGGCAAGCGCCGCCAGCGCCGCGTCGCCGCCGCCGGGCAGCGCCGCGAGCAAATTGTCGATGCTGTCCGATCCGGGCGCGCCAATGGCGTCGGTCATGACCGCGAGCACGGCTGAATCATCGGCGGACGCGCCACCGGCCAGCGCGCCATGCTCAGCCGCCAATTGCATCAGCGCCGCCGGCGGGACGCCGATGCCGGCGGCGGTGAAGCCGGCAACCGGCAAGGCCGGGAAGGCCGTCGCCTCCAGCAGGTCGGCCGGAGCCGGCGACGTGTACCCGTCCGAAATGCCGGTTGCCGACTGGGTGCCGAAATCGCCGGCCATGTGGCTCTGGCCGTCGGCGCCCGAATCGAGCACGGGTTCGCGGGCTTCATTGGCAAGCAAGGATTGCGACAGTGCGGGATCGCCGCCGGCGTCGCCAAAGGCGGACAAAGCGAGCCGGTCGCCGGACCCCGAATCAATGGCGAGCGCGGCCCCCTCGTCTTCCGGATAGGATGCAGCCACGGCGGTGGAGGAAAGGCCCGATGCCGCGACCGCCGCCAACAGCACGATATTGCTGCCCGAATCGGCGAGGACCCGCTGCTGCTCGGCGGTCGTGCGCGACGCCGACAAAGCGAGCGGGGCGGCGAACTCGAAGTCGGCGGCGGTGATGTCCCGCGGCTTGAACCCGACGACGGTCAACGTGTCGCCGGTTCCCCAGCTGATCAGCGTGTCCTTGCCCGACGCGGTCAACGTGAGATCGCTGAACGAATCGATGCCGGTCGAGGCGTCGAAGACGATCGTGTCGACATGGGCAAAGCCGGTGATGCGGTCGGCGCCGGAGCCGGCTTCGATGACGAACCGGTCGGCCCCCGCGCCGCCGACCAGCAGATCATCGCCGGTCCCGCCATACAAAGTGTCATTGTCCCGGCCGCCGTCCAGCGAGTCGTTGCCGGCGCCGCCATGCAGATCGTCATCGCCAATCCCGCCGCCGAGCGTGTCGTTGCCGTCGCGGCCGGAAAGCATGTTGGCGAGGCCGTTGCCAGTCAGCTGGTCGTCGCCGGTGCCGCCGATCAGATTCTCGATGCCCGACAGGG
>JAKFFL010000056.1:0-4374 GCA_036675225.1 Sphingomonas sp.
TCTTCAGCAGCTCGGCCATCTCTCGCAGCGCATGCTGGGCCTGCGACACCGCCATCCCATAACCGGGAACGATGATGACCTTGTCGGCCTGGGCCATCAGGAAGGCCGCGTCCTCGGCCGAGCCGCGTTTATACGGGCGGTCGATCGCTTCCGCTCCGCCCGCGGACTCGACGGCGCCAAAGCCACCGGCGATGACCGAGATGAAGCTGCGGTTCATCGCCCGGCACATGATGTAGCTGAGGATCGCGCCCGAGCTGCCGACCAGGGCGCCGGTGATGATCATCGCCGTATTGCCGAGCGTGAAGCCCATCGCCGCCGCCGCCCAGCCCGAATAGCTATTGAGCATTGAGATGACGACCGGCATGTCGGCGCCGCCGATCGGGATGATCAACAGGAAGCCGATGGCGAAGCTCAATGCCGTCACCGTCCAGAACACCCAGGGCGCCTGGTCCTGGGTAAAGTAAGCAATCAGGCCGAGAATCGCGACCAAAGTGCCGAAATTGATGACATGACGCATCGGCAGCAGGATCGGCTTGCCGCTCATGTTGCCGTTCAGCTTGAGAAAGGCGATCACCGAGCCGGAGAAGGTGATGGCGCCAATGGCGACGCCGAGACCCAGTTCGACCCGGCTGACCTGGTGGATGCCTTCGGGGCCGACGATGCCGAAGGCTTCCGGGTTGAGGAAGGCCGCGGCGCCGACCAGCACCGCCGCCATGCCGACCAGGCTGTGAAAGGCGGCGATCAGCTGCGGCATCGCGGTCATGTGGATCTTGCGGGCGATGATCAAACCGACGCCGCCGCCGATGGCCATGGCGACGGCGATTTCGAGGATCGATCCGATGTCATGGGTCGCCAAGGTCGTGCCTACGGCGATGACCATGCCGAGCATGCCGGCGCGGTTGCCGCGCTGGCTGCTGGCCGGGCTAGACAGCCCGCGAAGCGCGAGGATGAAGCAGACGCCGGCTATGAGGTAGGCGAGCAGCACCCAGGACGGGACGGCGGCGGCCTCATGCATCGCGCCGGTCCTTCTTCTTGTACATCGCCAGCATGCGCGCGGTGACCGCGAAGCCGCCGAAGATGTTCACCGAGGCGAGCGCGACGGCGATCAGGCCGAGCCATTTCGACGTGGCGCTGCCGGCCGCCGCCGAGGCGATCAGGGCGCCGACGACAATCACCGAGGAAATGGCGTTGGTGACGCTCATCAGCGGCGTGTGCAGCGCCGGAGTCACCGACCAGACGACATAATAGCCGACGAAGCAGGCCAGGACGAATATCGACAGGATTGCAATGAAGTCCATCAGTCCCCCATTCGCTCGCTTAGCGTCACAAAAGCCGCAAAAGTCACGGGAAAACACGCCATTTCGTGCGACTTTAAGGGACGATAACGGGTTTGAGAACGCCGGTGCCGGCAAGGAATTTTGAATGCATCGCTGGTCAGCATGGCACAAGTTGCCAGCTGTAGGACAGAGGCAATCGCGTTAGAGGACAAGTCATGCGCCAGGCCTCCTTCACACTGACCGTCCCGACCAGCGGCAAGGGTCTTACCGACATCACCAATGAGGTCGAGACGCTGGTCGGGCAAAGCGGCATTGCCGCCGGCCTTGCCACGCTGTTCTGCCGACACACCTCGGCCTCGCTGCTGATCCAGGAAAATGCATCGCCGGCGGCGCATCGCGATCTGCTCGCTTTTTTCGAGCGGATCGCGCCCGAAGGCGGCGCTTACGAGCATGACGACGAAGGCCGGGACGACATGCCGGCGCACTTGCGCGCGGCGCTGACCCAGACCCAGCTGAGCATCCCGCTGGCGGACGGTCGGCTGGTGCTCGGCCGCTGGCAGGGGATTTTCCTGTTCGAGCATCGCCGCGCGCCGGAGGAGCGGGACATCAGCGTTCATGTAATCGGCGAATAAGGCCGCGCCGTTAAACGCATCGGGGTTTCCGAGTTTTTAACCTTTGCACGCGCATAGGCGGGCGCGGAGGCCCTTTGCCCTCAGGAGACGAGATGCGCCCGGCATCGCCCGAGACGACCGCCAATGGCAAGGACAAGGGCCTCAAGCTATTGCTGTGGCCGTTGCTGGCCGCCATCCTGTTCGGCCTGGTCGGCTTCGGCGAGTTGCTCGAGGATGGGCTGCGCATCGTCCGTAACGAGGTCCGCAGCCAGCCGGTCAGCGGCGACATCGTGCTGGTCGAAATCAACGATGCCAGCCTCAACCAGATCGGCAGCTGGCCGTGGCCACGCTCGACGCAGGCAAAGCTGATCGGCGAGATCGACCGGCTGGGCGCCGGCCAGATCGTCATGGACATCCTCTATGCGAACCCCAGTCATCCCGCCGAAGACGCCGCGCTCGCCAAAGCGATCGCCCGCGCCGGCAACGTGACGCTCGCGGTCCAGAATCGCATCGGTGACCTGGGCGGCAAGCAGAATGCGGTGCTGCCGCAGCCGGCGTTCACAGCCCATGCGCGGCTGGCGTCGATCGGCGTATTCTACAATTGGCAGAATGCAGCCTGGAAGGTCCCCTATTCGGTCACGGTCGCCGACCGCACCATGCCATCGCTCGCCGCCGAGATCGCTGGCATTTCCGGACCAACCGACCGCGACTTCCGGGTCGATTATGCCCTGGACGCCGACAGCATTCCGCAAGTCAGCGCCGCCGATGTGCTGCGCGGCCGGGTTTCGCGCGCCGCTCTCGAAGGCAAGACAGTGGTCGTCGGCACCAATTCGCCGCGCATCGACCAATATGTGATCCCGGGCCGCGGCAAGCGCAGCGGCGTCTTCATCCACATGCTCGCGGCCGAAACGCTGAAGAAGGGCGAGCCGGCCGACCTTGGCTGGATTCCCGCCCTGCTGGCCGCGGCCTCCGCCGCCGCCTACGGGCTGCGCAAGGGCCGCAGCCGATCCCTGGGAATTGCCGCCGTCGGCATTTTCGCCCTGCCGCTGGCGACCGAAACCTATCAGGCTTCGCTCGACATCACCCCCGCCCTGTTCCTGCTCGGGGTCGTGGGGGCCCGCCTGGCGATGCGACGCTCGCGGTCCAAGGGTCTGGTCAACCCGTTGACCGGGCTGCCCAACCTCGCGTCACTGGCCGCGGACAAGAGCGGACGGGAACTGCCGCTGGTGGCGGTGCGCGTGCACAATTACGCCGAGATCGCCTCGACGCTCGACGCCGCCGGCGAGCGCCAGTTCATCGAGCAGATCGTCGCCCGGCTGACGCTGGGCCAGCAGGACCGCCGCATCTATCAGGGCGACGAGGGCATTTTTGCCTGGTTCGCCGCCAAGGGCACGCCGTTCGCCTCCCACCTCGACGCGTTGCACAGCCTGTTCCGAAGCCCGGTCCGGGTCGGCGCCACCAGCATCGACGCCGTGCTGAGCTTCGGGGTCGAGCTCGGCAGCAGCCGATCGCCGACCAGCCGCCTTGGCAGCGCCCTGGTCGCCGCCGACGAGGCGGATTCGGAGGCACTGAAGTGGAAGTTCCACGACCCGGCCCGGCTGCAGGACGTGCCGTGGCGGCTGTCGCTGCTGTCGCAGCTCGACAAGGCGATCGACAATGGCGAGGTCTGGCTGGCCTATCAGCCCAAGCTTGACCTGGCGACGCGGCGGACCGTCGGAGCCGAGGCGCTGGCGCGCTGGACCCACCCGGACAAGGGCCCGATCACCCCGATGGAGTTCATTGCCGCCGCCGAGCAGCACGACCGCATCGAGCGGCTGACAGATTTCGTCATCAACAAGGCGGTCGAATCGGCCGTCAAGATCATCGAGCGCGGCGTCGACTTCACGATCGCGGTCAATCTGTCGGCACGCATGCTGAACGACCGCCGCCTGCCGGCCAAGGTCGCCGCCATCCTCGACCGGCACGGACTCGAGCCCGCCAGGCTGACCCTCGAGCTGACCGAGACCGCGGCGGTGTCGGGTAGCGGCAATGGCATCGATCTGCTCGCCGGACTGCGCGACCTGGGCGTCAAGATCGCCATCGACGATTACGGCACCGGTCTGTCGACCCTGGAATATCTGAAGAAAATCCCGGCGAGCGAAATCAAGATCGACCAGAGCTTCGTCAAGTCGATGCGCGATAATCGCAGCGATCTGATCATGGTCCAGTCGACGATTGCCTTGGCCCATTCGCTGGGGCGCACCGTCGTCGCCGAAGGCGTCGAGGACCCGCAGAGCCTGGAGCAGCTGACCATGCTTAAATGCGACATCGCCCAAGGCTTCGTCGTCGGCCGGCCGATGAGCTTCGAGGAACTGGTCCGCCGCCTGCTGGTCGAGCGCCGCCGCTTCGCCGCCTGAGCACGGCCCCCCGTCCCGCGCGAAATAGTTAACGCTATTCGCCAATCCCCAAGTCAAGGCATCCCGAGCCGAGGATACGCGCGCCTAGCG
>JAKFFL010000042.1:0-23690 GCA_036675225.1 Sphingomonas sp.
GCCCACGCCAACGGCGCCAGCTTCTTCTTCATCGTCGTCTACATCCACATCTTCCGCGGCCTGTTCTACGGCAGCTACAAGGCGCCGCGCGAGCTGGTCTGGATGCTCGGCCTGGTCATCTATTTGCTGATGATGGCGACCGCCTTCATGGGCTACGTCCTGCCGTGGGGCCAGATGAGCTATTGGGGCGCGCAGGTCATCACCGGCTTCTTCTCCGCCTTCCCGCTGGTCGGCGAGCCGATCCGCGTCTGGCTATTGGGCGGCTATGCGCCCGACCAGGCGGCGCTGACCCGCTTCTTCTCGCTGCATTATTTGCTGCCGTTCATCATCGCCGGAGTCACCATCCTGCACATCTGGGCGCTGCACATCCCGGGGTCGGGCAACCCGACCGGGGTCGACGTCAAGAACGAGAAGGACACATTGCCCTTCCATCCGTTCTACACGGCCAAGGACGGCTGGTTCGCGGGCGCCGTCCTGCTGGCCTATTGCATCGTTTTGTTCTTCGCCCCGAACTTCCTTGGCCACGCCGACAATTACATTCCCGCCAACCCGCTGACGACCCCGGCGCACATCGTTCCCGAATGGTATTTCTGGCCTTTCTACGCGATCCTGCGTGCCTTCACGGTCGACTTCCTGTGGATCTTCCCGGCCAAACTGTGGGGCGTGCTGGCGATGTTCGCCTCGATCCTGCTGTTGTTCTTCCTGCCGTGGCTCGACAAGTCGCCGGTCCGCTCGGGCCATTACCGGCCGGTGTTCAAGCGCTTCTTCTGGCTGCTGCTGATCGACGTTCTGGTGCTCGGCTACGTCGGCGGCGCCGAGATCAACGCCTTCAACATCGCGCTCGGGCAGTTCGCCTCGGCTTATTATTTCATCCACTTCCTGATCATCCTGCCGCTCGTCTCGATCTTCGAGCGGCCCATGCCCTTGCCCGCCTCGATCACCGAGTCGGTGCTGCATGGCGAGAAACGGGAAGCCGCGCCGATCGGCGTGACGCCGCCGGCCGCGGCGACGACTGCGGAATAAAGGGGCGTAAAGCACATGCTGCGAATCCTGCTTGGACTGATCGGTGCCGCCTTCGCCGCCGCCTTGCTCGCGTCGCTGGGCACGGACCTGGCGACCTATTTCTCCTCACCGCCCGAGGAGACGGCGGAGCATGAATTCCACAAGCAGCCCAAGCCGCTGGCGCTGGCCAGCGACGGGCCTTTCGGCAAGTTCGACCGCCAGCAGCTGCAGCGCGGCTTCCAGGTGTACAAGGAAGTCTGCGCGGCCTGCCACGGCCTCAGCCTGGTCGCGTTCCGCGACCTGCATGCGCTCGGTTATTCCGAAGCCGAGGTGAAGGCGATCGCCAACCAGTGGGCCATCGAAGTGCCATCGGTTAACCCCGATACTGGCGAGGCGGCGACCAGCAAGGCCGTCCCGTCCGACAATTTCCCGAGCCCCTATGCCAATGAGACGGCGGCGCGCGCGGCCAACAACAATGCCTTGCCGCCGGACCTGTCGCTGATCGCCAAGGCCCGTGAGGGCGGCGCGGCCTACACCTATTCGCTGCTGACTGGTTATCGCAACCAGCCAGCCGAGTTGCTCCGCAAGTTCCCGGCGGCCAAGACTCCGGCGGGGCTGCACTACAACCCCTATTTCGCCAATTTGAACATCGCCATGCCGCCGCCATTGGTCAGCGACGGGCAGGTCACCTATGCCGAAGGCAATCCGGCGCCGACGGTCGACCAAATGGCCAAGGACGTCTCGGCGTTCCTGGTGTGGGCAGCCGAGCCGAAGCTGGAGAACCGGCACCGTTATGGCCTGGCCACCGCAATCTTCCTGCTGATCGCGACCATCCTTGGCTATATGAGCTACCAGAACATCTGGGCCGGGGCGAAGCGCAAGGTGGCGCCGGTCGGGCCGCTCGATCCCGTCAACAAGGCCAAACGTCAGCGGGCAAGCCGGAAGGCTGGCGTCAAGGAGTGAGGCCCGGCGCCAACGACGATTTGAAGGCGCTGGTTCGCACCATTCCTGATTTCCCCAAGCCGGGCATCCAGTTCCGTGACGTTACAACCTTGCTGCTCGACGCCCGTGGCTTTGCGACCGCGATCGCACGGCTGGCCGCCACGGTCGAGTCAGCGCCGGACCTGGTCGCGGCCATCGAGGCGCGCGGCTTCATCCTTGGCGCGGCGCTGGCGCGCGAGCTAGGCTGCGGGCTGCTGCTGATCCGCAAGGACGGCAAATTGCCCGGCGCGACCATCGCCGAGGATTATGCGCTGGAATATGGCAGCGACCGGCTGACGATGCATGTCGATGCCTGCGCGCCAGGCGCGCGCATATTGCTTGCCGACGATTTGATCGCCACCGGCGGCACCGCGCTTGCCGCCGCCCGGCTGGTGCGGCGCGCCGGCGGCGAGGTGACCCGTGCCCGCTTCCTCGTCGAATTGCCGCAACTCGGCGGCGCCGAAGCGCTGCGCGCCGAGGGCGTCGAGGTCGTCAGCCTGATGCAATTCGACGGCGGCTAGGCCGGCCGCCGCCGCATCAAGACGATAGAGATGAAGCGCATCACCGGCACATCGTCCTGGTTGGTGACGGTCGTTTCCGTGCGGATGCTGCCGATGTCCGGCTTGGATCGCGACGGAGTCTTGTCGACGATGGTGCCGGTGACGGTCAGGCGGTCACCGGGATAGACTGGCTTCAGCCAGCGCAAATCGTCGACCCCGGGCGAACCGAGCCCAGCCTGATTGTCGTCGACGACGGCGCGCGCAATGACCGCCATGGTCATGGCACAGGTGTGCCAGCCGCTGGCCGCGATCCGGCCAAAATGGGTCCCGGCCGCGGCTTCGTCCGACAGATGGAAAGGCTGCGGGTCGTACTTGCGGGCGAACTCCAGCACCTCTTCACGGGTGACCTCGTAATGGCCGAAGACGCGGCTCGCGCCGACCTCCATGTCCTCGAAATAGATCATTGCTGCCAATCCTCCAGCGCGTCTCCGAGCGCCTCCTTGAGCGGGCCGAGCCAGGGCTCGAAGGTGCGCCACTGGTCGACGCCGTCGCGGTTGACCGGCCGGCGGACCTGTTCGGCGCTGGCCGAGCGCACCGGCCGTGTCGAGCGGTGGAACTCGAGGCATTCAGGTTCGAAGTCGACGCCGACATGGTCGAGCAGCCGGCGAACCTCGGGCTCGAAATCGTCGATCAGCCGCTCGTTGATGACGCGGTGGATCCAGCCCGGCAAGACCTGGTCGAAATGCCGCATCTGGCGCAGATAGTCGCGATAATATCGGCCGATCGAGTCGAGGCCGTACGTCCAGGCGGCGCCGGCCCCGTAATGCTGGCGGAAATTGGAAAATCCCGCCGCCATCGGGTGCCGGCGAGCATCGATGATCGTTGCTTTGGGCAAAATCATTCTGATCAGGCCCAGGTGCAACCAGTTGGCCGGCATCTTGTCGACGAAGCGCGGTTCCGCCGTCGCGCGGTAATCCCGCGCGCGGTCGAGATATTCGGCGCCAAGCGTGCGCGCTCGCGCGTGGTCGAGCGCCGCCAGCTTCTCCATTGGCGAGGTGCCCGGCAGGCTGCTGTCGTTGGCGACCGCGCCCATCAGCTGCGGAATGATCGGCAGCTCCGCGGTCGCCTCGATTCGGCTGTGGCTGGCGAGGATCTGCTCGATGAGGGTCGAGCCGGCGCGATGCAGGCCGACGATGAAGATCGGCGCGCCGCTGTCGTGGCCAATGCCCTCGCGCTCGGCAAAAAATTCGGCTGTGAACGTCGCGAGCGAACGATCGACCCGATCGCCGACGCTGATTCCGTCGCGGCCAACGTCCGCCGCCAGGGCATTGCCCTTCGCATAATGGGCAAAGGCCTGCTCGGCCTCGCCGCGCTGTTCGAGCGCGCGGCCAAGAGCGAAATGGAGGTGCAGGCGATCGGCGGGCGCAAGCGGCCTGCCGAGAAGTGCGCCCATGGCCGCCAGTTCTGATTCGTCGAAGCGATAAGTCTTGAGATCGGCCAGCAGCCACCATGCCTTGCCATAATCGTCCCGTATGGCCAGCGCGTCGCGCACGGCCGCGACCGCCTCGTCGAACCGACCAAGCGTCTTCAGCGCGTGGGCGACGCTGAGGTGCAGGCTGGCATTTGGCGGCTCGCGAGCGATCAAGGCGCGCAGCACGACGAGCTCTTCCTCGTGATGGCCGAGCTTGCCGAGCAGGTCGGCCTCATGGGCGGCGATGCCGAATTGTTCGCGATGCGCGGACGGGAGCCGGCGGATCGCCGCCAGCGCCTTGCCGGCATTGCCGCTCCGCAGGGCCTGGTTGAGGCCGAGGAGCCGCGGGTCGCTGCCAGTGTCGGCGGCCCCGGTCACCGGTCCCAGCCTTTCAGCGCGCCGCCAAGAGCCTCCTTGAGCGGCCCGAGCCACTGCTCATACGGGCGCCACTGGTCCAGGCCCTCGCGATTGACCGGCCTGCGGACCTGGGCGGCGCTGATCGTCCGCACGGAGCGCCGGCTGGAGTGGAAGTCGAGGACCGCCTTGTCGAACGGAACCTGGAGGTAATCGAGCAGACGGCGCGCCTCGCCCTCCACGTCATCGACCAGGCGTTCGTAGATGACCCGATGCACCGCGCCGGGCTGGACGCTGTCGAGATGGCGCATCAGGCGGACATAATCGGCGTAATATTGGCCCATCCATTCCATCGAATAGCTATGTTCCAGGCCGCTGCCATAGAGCTGCTTCCAGTTGGAAAAGCCGCACGCCAGGGGGTGGCGGCGAACGTCGACGATCCGGGCGTTGGGCAGGATGAGCCGGATGAAATGCGCGTAGATCCAGTTGTTAGGCATCTTGTCGGTGAACAACGGCCGGCCAAGCTTGCGATGGACACGCGTGGAGTCGAGATAGGCTTGCCCAAATGCCCTGAGCTCGTTCCTCGACCGGCGCGACAGATGCTCGCTGAATGTCTCTTCGCGACTGGCGGCGAGGTCGCCAATGTCGCGCAGCAGATTGGGCAAGTCGCTAAGCTCGGCGGTGCCTTCGATCAACGGGTGGCTGGCGAGGATTTGCTCGACCAGGGTCGAGCCCGACCGCTGCAGGCCGATGATGAAGATCGGGTCGCGCGCCTCACAACCGGCGCCCTTCCGCTCCGCATAAAACTCGGGCGTATATAATCGAGTCATGCGGTCGACCCAGCCGCTCGTCCGGTCGGGCCGGTAGGTGGCGATAGCCTGCCGCAGGCGGTTGGCCTCGGCATAATGGGCGTAGGCCTGATCGACCTCGCCTTTGTCCTCGAACGCCTTACCGAGCGCGAATCCGAGCCGTATGCGGTTGACTTGCGGCGCCTCCTTGACCTCGAGCCCGCGTTTCATGACGGCGATGTCGTCGTCCGTGAAGTTCGTGGTCTTGAGGTTGGCAAGGCTCCACCAGGCGGTGCCATCGTTCGGATGCCTGGCGATCATGGTCCGATAGGCGGCGACCGCTTCCTCTGACCGCCCGACGGTCCGCAGGGCATGGCCGAGGCGAATCTGGTATTTGTCGGGGACGTCGATTTCCTGCAGCCGGCGTAACAGGTTGATTTCCTCCTCGAGGCGCCCGAGGTCCCTGTAGATGCTCGCCCGCAGGGACAGGCCCGGGACTCCCCGGCCGGCTTCCCTTGGCAGCGCCTCGAGCTCATCCAGCGCCATCGCCGCCCGTTTCGATTTTTGCAGATGCTCGGCAAAGGCCAGCCGCGCCGACGGGTCGGCCGGAGCCAGCGACACCGCTTTTCGCAGCAAGGCGTCGGCGGTGTCGGTTTCTCCGGCCAGGCTGGCCTGCAGGCCGAGCATGACCAGCGCGACGACGTCATTTTCGTCGTCGCCGAGCAGCTTCCTGAGGATGGCGGTGGCGCGGACATTGTCGCCGGCGGCGACGGCCATCGCCGCTTGTCGATGCATGGGGCTGTTGACGGACCCCGCGATCGCCTCCCGCTCCGCTTGCTCGGCGTCCTTGTCCTTGCCCATACGCCGCAGGGCCGCGCCGAGCAGCCGGAGGAGGGCAGGGTCGCCCGGGGCATGCCTGAGCAATTGTCGCGCCTGGCCGGCGGCGTTTTTCGGATCGGACGAAAGCAGTTGCCGCGCCTGATTCAGCGCCGCTTTGGGGTCGGAAATAATCGACGGTTTCACGCCCACTCAGGTCAGTCCGGCCATGCTCACGCGCGGCGCGGTAGCATGGCCGGTTGAACGGCGCCCTCTAAAATTTGTAGCCGACCCGGAGCCCGATCGTGCGCGGCCGGCTGACGACCGTATAGATCTTGCCGCCGATCGCCGTGTCGCCACCGGCATCGCCGCAAACCGCTTCATTACATTGAATGCCCTTGGACAATTGTCCGCGGACATCGAACAGGTTCTTGACGAACAGGTCGGCCGTCCACGGCCCTTTTTCCACGCCGGCGCCAATGTCGACCTCGGCAAACGCCTTCATGTTGCCGTAGATGTCGTTGATGCCCGGCCTGAGGTCGCGCTTGCGCTTGCCTTCATAGGTGACGAGACCCTGGACATGGGCCTCCAGGTCCGACCGAAGGGCCCATTCATAGCGCAATTGGCTGCTGCCTTTCCAGGCGGCGGTCAGCGGCAGCTTGTCACCTTCCTCGATCAGCAGGTCGTCATCGGTGCAATCCGGATCTTCCTGGTCGAAGCAGAAATCCTCTTGCATCGTGCCATGGTTGTAGGCGACGCCGGTGCTCCAGGTCAGGCCGTCCATCGGACGCAGCAGAAGGTCGGCTTCCACGCCCAGGATGCGCGCCTTGCCGACGTTGCGAACGACGGTCAGGCCGTTTTCGCCGAGGACGGACACCTGCATGTCGTCCCAATCCTGCATGTAGGCGGCGACATTGAAGTGCGCCCCGCGGCCAAAGCTGACTTTCGCCCCCGCCTCGTAATTGGTGAGATAGTCCGGGTCGTACGGCGCAATCGTGCCGCGCCGGTTGACCCCGCCCGGGCGGAAGCCGCGTGACCAGGTCGCGTAGAGCAGCATGTCCTCATTGGGTTTGTAGGTCAGGTTCAAGCGGTGAACGAAGCCGGTGTCCTTGATGCGCCTGTCGAGGTTGGTGCAGGGCGAGCCGTCGACCTCGGGCGGCCCGAAGCATTGAAAAACGCCCGTGCCGCCGGCGCCGAAGGCATAGCCTTCGCCAAAGCCGAAGAAGCCCTCGAGCGAGTTGTCGAACTTGTACCAGCGGCCGCCGGCCGTCGCGGTCAGTTGTGGCGTGAAGTCGAAGGACAGCTCGCCGAACGCCGCATAGTCGCGATCGATGCGCAGCTGCTTGGTGAGCCAGACATTGTCGGTGCCCGGTACCTGGAGATCGTCCGCCAGCCCGGGAATGATGTAGTTCTGCTCGATATTATGTTCCTGGCGCTGGAAGAACAGGCCAGCGATCAGCCGCAGCCTTTTGTCGGCGGGCGATGCGAAGCGGAGCTCGTGCGACATCTTCTTGTAGCTGTCGTCGGCCTGGATCAACTGATTGGGAACGACCGGATTATCGGCGTTGTCGTACCAATATTGGCCGTAGCTGGACAGTTCGTTGTAGAAATAGGCGTAGTCCGAATAATCGAGCTCCGAATCGACCTGCCGGCGCATGTAGGAGCCGGCATAGGTGACGTCGAAATTGGCGATCTTGCCTTCCACCGTCAGCGCCGCCTGGATCCACTTGTCCTTCAAAGTCTCCGGGTTGAACTGCATGGTCTCGTAATCGCCAAGGCCGCGCTCCTCGGCGAAAGACCCGTTCGCCTTCTGGATTTGGCCAATGATCTGCGGCGTGATGGTCCAATTATCGTCAAGGTCGATCTTCAGCGCGGCGCGAGCGCCGTAGGTGTCGACGTCGTTGTAGTCGTCCTCGGCAAGGTCGGCATTGTCGAGGACGAGTGTATCGCCGGTCGGCGCGGCGCCGAACTTGTTCGGAGCGAATTCGGTGCTTTCGAGCTGGCCGCGGATATTGTCGATGTAGCCGCCGTCATGCCGGTACCAGCCGACGATGCGGGCGGCGACATTGCTGCTGATCGGCAGGTTGACGAAGCCTTCGCCGGTATAGCCCCAGTCGCCGTGGGCGACCTTGTTGAGCTCCAGGTTTACCGCGCCGTAGGTGCCATTGAGGTCGGGCTTGTTGGTGATGATGCGGATGGTGCCGGCCTGGCTCGATGCGCCGTAGAGCGTGCCCTGCGGCCCGGCGAGCGCCTCGACCCGGGCGATGTCGAAGACATGGATGTCGAGGGCGCCGGTGATGGTCGTGATCGGCTGCTCGTCGAGATAGGTGCCGACGCTGGGCAGGGAGGCGCTGTGATTGGCATTGTCGCCGCTGGCGACGCCGCGGAAATAGACGTTGTTGGTGCCGGGGCCGTCGGCGCTGCCGCCGGTGCCACCGGTCTTGGCGGACAGCGACGGGACCAGCCGCGCGTAATCGTCGAAACTGTCGACCTGCAGGTCGTCGAGGGTCTTGGTGGTGATCGCGGTGATGGCGATCGGCACGTCCTGCAGGTTTTCGCTGCGCTTGGTCGCGGTGACGATGATGTCCTCGCCCGATTCCTGCCGGGCTTCGGCCGTGGACGGCGTCTCGGCCGGGTCCTGCGGTTGCGCCTGCGCCAGCGCCGGCGCGGCCATAAACGTCGACGCCAGAAGCGCCGCCGCGGCGCGTTTCCAGTGCGGCGTGATATGTTGCAGGCGCATTGCCGTCTCCCCTGTCGGACCCCGGAGGCGAAAGTGTTACGTTTGGGGCAATGGCGTCAATCATGTTGCCGGCGCAACGAGTGCGATTCGCCGTTAACGGTGCCAATCATGCAACAGTGGGCCAAGCTCTTCCTTGAGCGGGCCGAGCCAGGGCTCGAAGACTTTCCACTGCTCGAGACCGGCGCTGCTGATCGGCCGACGGACCTGTTCCGAACTGGCGGTGCGGACCGCCCGCGGATTCTTGTGGAACTCCAGGCACGCCTCGTCGAACGGCAGGCCGAGGAAATCGAGCAGCCTTCGCACTTCGCCCTCCGGGCCGGCGACCAGATCCTCATGGATGACCCGATGCACGAAGCCGGGCAGCACCCCGTCGAAATGGCGCATCAGGGTCACATAGTCGCGATAGTAAGCGCCAATTTCCGACAGTTCGTAGGAGAAGCGCTGGCCGCGGGCGTAATGCTGCTTGAAGTTGGAAAAGCCGCAGGCGAGCGGGTGGCGGCGGGCATCGATGATCCGGGCATTGGGAAGGATCAGCCGGATCAGGCCGACATGCGCCCAGTTGTTGGGCAATTTATCGATGAAGAAGGGGCGGTCGGTGAAGCGCTGGACACTGGCCCGGTCGAGATATTCCTCGCCCAGCGCGGTCAATTCCGCCGAGCCCAGTAAATTTAGGCATTCGGGATAGTGGCTGGCATCGCCGCGCGCCTTGCGTTCGTCCAGGCGGCGGGCGATCGCCGGCATGTCGGGCAGCTCGGCGGTGCCTTCGATCGCCGGGTGGCTTGCCAGGATCTGCTCGACCAGGGTCGAACCGGCGCGCGGCATGCCGACGATGAAGATCGGATCGGCCGCCTGGCAGCCCCAGCCCTCGCGGGCGGCGAAGAGTTCCGGCGTGTAGAAGGCGATCGACCGCTCGACATGGAGGTGGCTGTCGTCGGCCGAATAGTCGAGCAGCGCGCGGCGCAGGCGATTGCCTTCGGCATAATGGGTAAAGCTGGCTTCGGCCTCGCCTTTGTCCTCGAGCGCCTTGCCGAGCGCGAAATGGAGGTGGAAGCGGTGCTGCCGGGCAAGGGCGTCGTTGCCAAGCGCGCTTTCCATGGTGGCGATGTCGTCTTCCTCGAACCGGACCGTCTTGAGGTTGGCGAGGCTCCACCAGACCTCGCCGAGGGTCGGCTGGATGGCGAGCGCCCGGCGATAGGCGGCGACGCTTTCGGCCTGCTCGCCGATCGCGCGCAGGATATGGCCGCAGCTCATCCACAACTTGGGCTCGTCGGGGCGCGCGTCGAGCAGCTGGCGATACAGGGCGAGCGCTTCCTCGTGCCCGCCGATTCGGCCCAGCGCTGCCGCCTTGAGGCTGGCATGACCAAGGTTCGCCGCGCCCTCGCTCTCGATGCGCTCAAGCTCGGCGACGGCGTCGGCCGGGCGGTTCTGCTTGTAGAGGATTGTCGCCAGATTGGCCCGCGCGGCGGTGAAGCCGGGCGACAGCTCGACCGCCCGGCGCAACAGATTCTCGGCGTCGGCCAGGCGGCCGATGCGGGCCGCGAGTTCGGCCATCATGCGGATCGCGCGGACATCGGTCGGCCGCGCCTTGAGGTGGGGGCGCAGGACGGCTTCGGCGGCGGGCAGATCATTGTCGACCAGGGCCTGGCCGGCGCGCAGCAAAGCCGGGTCGTATTGCGCCATGCGCCGCGCCAGATCCTGCTGGCTCATCCCCGGACTGCTGTTCATGGCGGGAAGGCTAGGCGAGCCCGTGGGGGGCGGCAAGCGAGCAGCGACTATGCTAGGCGAAACGGCAAGGGAGTCGCATATGACCACCAATCGGCCATTCACGATGATCGCCGCCGCCATCTTCCTGCTGATGGCGTTGGCTCACCTGTACCGCCTGATCGTCGGTTTCCCGGTGACCGTCGGCGGGTCCGCGCTCGGCAACGGGATCAGCCTGTTCGCGCTGGTCGTCGCCGGCGGTTTGAGCGTCATGCTGTGGCGCGAGGCTAGACGTTGAACTTGAAGTGGAGGACGTCACCGTCCTTCACCACATAGTCCTTGCCTTCCTGGCGGAGCTTTCCGGCATCACGGGCGCCGGCCTCGCCGTTCAGCGCGATATAATCGTCATAGGCGATGGTTTCGGCGCGGATGAAGCCGCGCTCGAAATCGGTGTGGATCTCGCCGGCCGCGCGCGGCGCCTTCGATCCCTTCTCGACCGTCCAGGCGCGCGCCTCCTTGGGGCCGACGGTGAAGAAGGTGATGAGGTGGAGGAGGTCGTAGCCTGAGCGGATGACGCGGGCGAGGCCGGTCTCGTGCAGGCCCATCTCCTCGAGGAAGGCCAGCCGCTCGTCCATGTCCATGGTGACCAGGTCGGCCTCGATCGCCGCCGAGACGACGACGGCATTGGCGCCTTCCGCTTTAGCCTTGTCGAACACCCGGGCACTCTGGGCATTGCCATTGGCGGCGTCGTCTTCGTTGACGTTGCAGACGTAGAGGACGGGCTTGGCGGTGATCAATTGGGCCAGAGCGAAGACGCGCGCTTCTTCTTCGTCTTTCGGCTTGGTCAGCCGCGCTGGCTTGCCCTCGCGCAGCAGCTCCAGCGCCTGGCCGAGCACGCTGGCGCCGATCCTGGACTCCTTGTCGCCCTGCTGGCCGCGCTTGACGAGATTGGGGACGCGCTTTTCGAGGCTTTCGAGGTCTGACAGCAGCAGCTCAGTCTCGACGACTTCGGCGTCCGCGACCGGATCGATGCGATTTTCGACATGCTGGATGTCGTCATTCTCAAAGCAGCGCAGGACATGGACGATGGCGTCGACCTCGCGGATGTTGCCGAGGAACTGGTTGCCGAGCCCTTCGCCCTTGGACGCACCCTTCACCAGCCCGGCGATGTCGACGAAGGCGAGCTGGGTCGGGATGGTCTTGGCCGAGCCGGCGATGGCGGCGAGCTTGTCGAGGCGAGGGTCGGGTACCGAGACCTGGCCGACATTGGGCTCGATCGTGCAGAATGGATAATTGGCCGCCTGCGCCGCCTGCGTTTCGGTCAAAGCGTTGAAGAGGGTCGATTTGCCGACGTTCGGCAGGCCGACGATGCCGCAGCGGAATCCCATGGTTCAATTGGCTTTCGAGAAGAGGTTGGCGCGGGCCTTAGCGAGGCGTCACGCGAAATTGAAGGAAATGCTCAGCCGCTCGCCACGACCGCTACCGGCAAGCACCTCGTGGCGGAGCCAGCTTTCCCACAATAACAGGAGCCCGGGTCGCGGCTCAACGCTGACGAAACTGTCGGTGCGCGGAGGCGCTGCCATCATCAGCGGCAGGCGCGGGTCCTCGAAGCGAATGGCGCCCGGCGCGCCCGGCAGCTCGACATAGAAAGTACCGGAAATCAGCGACTGCGGATGGATGTGCGCACTGTGATGTCCACCGGCTTTCAACAGATTGACCCACAGGCTGTCGAGCCGCGGCTTGCGTCCCAGGTCGAGGGCGGCGGCATCGGCGAATTTGGCCGCGTGCCGCGCCAACGGCCTGGCCAGATCGGCGAACGCCGGATCGCGCTTCGGCAGGTCGTCGAGCGAGGCGTAGCTGGTGTAGCCGGCGTAGTGCTTGTCCCTGCTCCAGCGGATCCCCGCCTTGTCGTCGCGCGCCAGGCTGCGGATCGAATGCGCAAGCGCGACAAGCAGGGCATCGTCGCCGATCTCGGCGTCGTAGAGCAGGGTCGGGAAGAGGGGTCGGACGGCCATTTCAAGCCTCGTCCTGCATCCGCCGAGCGACCTCGCTCATGAAGCGGACCTGGTCGCCGTCGGCGAGCCACTCGGCCTCGGCGGCAATGGCACCCAGCAAATCGGCCAGCGGCTCCATTTCCGACTTGGCGTAATTGCCGAGGACGTAACGGGTGACCCGGTCCTTGTGGCCAGGATGGCCGATGCCGATACGGACCCGGCGGAAGTCCGGCCCGAAGACGGCGTCGATGGCGCGTAGACCGTTATGACCGGCGGTGCCGCCACCGGTCTTCACCTTGACCTTGAACGGCGCCAGGTCGAGCTCATCGTGAAAGGCCGTCAAGGCATCAAGGCCGAGCTTGTAGAATTTCAGCGCCTGCTGAACCGCATCGCCACTGTCGTTCATGAAGGTCTGCGGCTTCAATAGCAGGATTCGGTTGCGGCCGATCCGGCCTTCGCTGACCAGGCTGCGGAATTTCTTCTGCCAGGGGCCGAAGCGATGCACTTCGGCGATGATGTCGGCGGCCATGAAACCGACATTGTGGCGGTGCAGCGCATATTGCGCGCCCGGATTGCCGAGGCCGGCCCAGATTTGCATCCCGCTCCCCGAATAAGAAAACCGCCCGTCCCCAAAGGGACGAGCGGTCTTCTATAACCGTTATTTCGGACTCGTCAGGCTTCTTCGCCGCCCTCGGCGCCGCCTTCGGCTTCGCCTTCGCCCTCGGCGCCTTCTTCACCGACGACAGGGACATCGCCCTCGGCCGCGGTTTCCTCTTCCTCGGCCTTCATCGCCGACGGGGCGACGATGGTGGCGACGGTGAAGTCGCGGTCGTCGATCGTCGGTATAGCGCCTTCCGGCAGCTTGACCTGGCTGATGTGGATCGCGTCGCCGATTTCCAGCCCGTCGAGCGAGACATGGATTTCATTGGGGATGCTGGCCGCGTCGCAGATCAGCTCGAGGTCATGCTTGACGACATTGAGCACGCCGCCGCGCTTGAGGCCCGGCGAGGCTTCTTCATTGTCGAAGCGAACGGGCACGTTGACCGTCACCCGGCTGTGCTCGCCGATGCGCAGGAAGTCGACGTGGATCGGCCGGCTCGAGACCGGATGGAACTGGACGTCCTTGGGGAGCGTCCGGTTGGCCTTGCCGGCGACGTCGACCATGATCACGCTGTTCATGAAGTGCCCCGTGTGGAGCATCTTGGTCAGCAGCTTTTCCTCGACATGGATCGAGAGGGCTTCTTTCTTGTCGCCGTAGATTACGGCGGGCACCCGGCCTTCGCGGCGAAGATGACGGGAGGCTCCCTTGCCAGCCCGGTCGCGCGTTTCGGCGGGCAGCGTCAGCTGATCGCTCATTGCTTGTTTTTCCTTCGAGTTAAATTGCCCCGCCACGCCTCCAGGGATGACCATGGGTGAGCAAGGGCGCGCCTATACGGCGAGGCGCCGGAATTGGCAACAAGTCAGGATATTCTAGCGGACCGTATGCCGCGCTCCGCAAGCAGGGTCTGGACACTGTCGGGACCGACCAGGTGGCCGGTGCCGACCGCGACGAAGACCGTGCCCGGCCTGGCCATGCGGTTGGCGATCCAGCCGGCCCAATTGGCATTGCGGTCGGCGAATAGCGTCTTGTAGGCCTGCGGCGACTGGTTGCGGACATTGCCGAGAATGGCGGCAAAGCCGGCATTGTCGCCGCGCACCCAGGCCGCCTGCATGCCGCCGAGCAGCCCGCCGAGGCTGGCCGCGCCGCGCCTTGGCTTGGCCGTGGTCGGCGCCGCCGGCAGGCTGCCGAACATGGTGAGCTGGAATTCGAAGCTTTCGAGACCGCCGACCGCCTTGCCGCTGGCATTGGCGGCACGCCGCAGGACGGCGTCGGCGCCAAGGTCGACCGACATGCCAAGCTCGCGGCCGGCCGCCATCGCCTGGCCGGCCGAAGCGACGAAGGACGGGGCCGGCCCAACGGAAACCACGGGCTCGCCGGCCTTGGGCTCGGCGGCGAGGGAATGGCGGGCGAGGATGGCGTGAAGCTCGGCCGGGTCCTCGGGAACCAGGGTTTCCAGCACCAGCTCCTCGGACGCCTCGAAGGCGGCGCGGACATTATGCTTGAACCAGTTGGAGCGCCCGTCGAGAGCGTGGAACGTGCCGAACAGATAGATGATGGTGTCGCCGTCCTGGACCACCCACAAAGCGGGGCCTGGCGGCGCCGGCGCGGCGGCGGTGGTGAGCGGGAGCGCGGATGCCGGGGCGGACATGAAGCCGGTGACGGCCAGCACTGGAAGCAGGGCCGCGGCGGCCAGGCGGCGGCCCCAGTGGCGGATAATGGTGCGACGGGCCATCGCCCGCGAAAAATTCAAACGTTCTGGCACCTTAGACCCCCCCGGGTGATGCGATGGGAGTGTGTTGGACGATGATCGCCCCGTCAAGGTTACTAAACGTTTAACCCACTGCAACTCGTCGCAAAATTGGGGATATTCCTTATCATTGGAGGCGACGAACCCGGAGCCCGCGCTGCTTGAGCATCTCGATCACCGAATCGCTGCCCGCCAGATGGCCGGCGCCGACCGCGACCAGCACCGTGCCCGGGCGCGCAAGCCGGGAGTGTAGCCAATAGCTCCAGTTGGCATTGCGCCGGCGCAGCAGGATTTCGCGCAGCTCCGGCGAGGACTGAAGCTCCGAATTGAAGGTTCGGCCGATGGCGTCGACATCGCCGTTCATCCAGGCGGCGACCATGGCATCGAATTGCCGCTTGGCGGTGGCCGGCGATTCGATGGCGCCCTCCAGCAGCTCGCGCTGCGCCGCTTCGGGCAGCGCGTCGAAGAAGCCGAGCTGCTGCGAATTGGTCTCGAGCTGCTCGACCGGCTTGCCGGCGGCGGCAAACGCATTGCGCAGCGCCAGCTCAACGCCGTCGTTGCCCGAGACGCCGAGTTCCTTGAATTGCAATTGCAGCAGCTGGAAAGCGGCTGCCCAGGTTTCGAGGTTGTTGAGCATTGCTTCGGGAATGCCGGACTTGGCGATGGCTGCGCGCAGGGCCGCGCGATGTTCCGGGCGAACCCGCTCGACCACCGGCGGCAGGCCCGGTCGGACACTGAGCCGCGCCAGCTCGGCGGCAAAGGCGCGCGGGTTTTTCTCGTCGATAATCGTTTCGACGATCAATGTGCCGGCCTCGCGCGCCGCCTTGTCCAGCTTGGCGGTCCGCCACTGAGTGCCGGGCGGAAGCAGATGGACCGTCCCGAACAGGTAGATGTCGGTGTCGCGATCCGACACCTTCCACAGCGCCGGCTTGGCCGCCTTGGCATCGGCCGGCGCCGCCGCGCTCGCCACCACGACCGCAAGGCCGATGGCGGCAAGGCCGTTTCGAATCCTGTCCCAGATGCTCATGCAATTCCTCTCGCAATTCCCTTCGGGCCCCAGGCATGTAGGAAGGGTGAACGCGCTTGTCAGTGTGTGAAGCTTGCGCCAAAGCCGCCGCATCGCTTGAAAACGGGGACTTTCGGTGTCGCTCAGCTTCCAGGACCTGATCCTGACCCTGCACCATTATTGGAGCGATCGCGGCTGCCTGATCCTGCAGCCGTACGACATGGAGATGGGGGCGGGGACCTTCCATCCGGCGACGGTGCTGCGCTCGCTAGGTCCCGATCCGTGGAAGGCGGCCTATGTCCAGCCGTGCCGCCGTCCGACCGATGGCCGCTATGGCGAGAACCCCAACCGGCTCGGCCATTATTACCAGTACCAGGTGATCCTGAAGCCGAGCCCGCCGGACCTGCAGGCGCTTTACCTTGGCAGCCTCGACGCCATCGGCATCGACCCCTTGAAGCACGACATCCGCTTCGTCGAGGATGATTGGGAAAGCCCAACCCTGGGCGCCTGGGGCCTGGGCTGGGAAGTCTGGTGCGACGGCATGGAGGTCACCCAGTTCACCTATTTCCAGCAGGTCGGCGGCTTCGACTGCCGGCCGGTAGCGGGGGAGCTGACCTACGGCCTGGAACGGCTGGCGATGTACATCCAGGGCAAGGACAATGTCTTCGACCTGGCGTTCAACGATGACGGCGTGACCTACGGCGAGGTCTTCCTCGACAACGAAAAGCAGATGTCGGAGTGGAGCTTCGAGGTCGCCGACACCGCTGCTCTGTTTGACCTGTTCAAAAAGGCGGCGGCGGAGGCGGAGAATTGCCTCAACCACAAGCTGCCGATCCCGGCCTATGAGCAGGCGATCAAGGCCAGCCACATCTTCAACACGCTGCAGGCGCGCGGCGTCATCTCGGTCGCCGAGCGCCAGGCCTATATCGGCCGCGTCCGCGACCTGGCGAAGGGCGCCTGCGGGGCGTGGATGGAAGCGAAGTGCTACGCGGCGTGAGCAAGATTTCCCCTGAAATCCTCCCCGGGACGGGGAGGGGGACCGTTCGCCGAAAGGCGAAGGGTGGAGGGGGCTCGTCGCTGCGCAAACCCGAAGTTTATGCCGCCAGGAAACTGCGCCGGAACATGAGCCTGCCCGAAGTCCTATTGTGGAACGCGGTTCGGGGCGAAAAGCTGGGGTTCAGAGTCCGTCATCAGCATCCGATCGGGCCATACATCGTCGATTTCTATGTCAGCAATTGCCGCCTGGTGATCGAAGTTGATGGTGAGGCGCACGATCGAGGCGACGGGCCGCGCCATGACCAACGCCGGAACCTCTACCTGACAAGCAAAGGGTATCGATTGCTCAGGATTCCGGCCGTCGAAGTCCTGCGCAACATGGAGGGCGTAATCGAGGGAATTGCCGACGTTGCCGGCTGCCCCCTCCACCATGCTTCGCATGGTCCCCCTCCCCGTGCCGGGGAGGATTTATGAGCGCCGATTTTCTGCTCGAACTGCTCTCCGAGGAAATCCCGGCGCGGATGCAGGCGCGGGCGCGGGCCGATTTGGCGCGGCTGTTCGCGGAAGCGCTGCAGCGGGCGGGGCTGACGACCGAGGGCATCGAGACCTTCTCGACGCCCCGGCGGCTGGTGCTGATCGCGCGCGGCCTGCCGGACGCGACCGAGGCCATCAGCGAAGAGATCAAAGGCCCGCGCGCTACTGCGCCCGAACAGGCCATGGCGGGGTTCCTCAAGAAGACCGGGCTGACGCGCGAGCAGTTGGAAGACCGCGATGGCGTGTTGTTCGCGCGCATCGACCGGCCGGGGCGAGCGGCCGCCGAGGTGCTGGCGGAAGCCGTCGAGGCCGTGATCAACGACTTCCCGTGGCCCAAGTCGATGCGCTGGGGCGACGGCAATTTGCGCTGGGTGCGGCCGCTCCACGGCATCGTCGCCCTGCTCGGCGAGGACATCGTGCCGGTCGAGATTGAGGGCATCGCCGCCGGCGCGGCGACGGTCGGCCACCGCTTCCACCATCCGGGCGTCATCACCATCGGCTCGTGCAGCGATTACGCCGAGAAATTGCGCGCCTGCCACGTCATCGTCGACCATGAGGAGCGCGAGGCGATCATCCGCGACGGCGCCGCCAAGGCGGCGAAGGCGGCAGGACTGACGCTCGTCGAGGACGAGGGGCTGGTGGTCGAGAATGCCGGGCTGACCGAATGGCCGGTGCCGCTGACCGGCCGCTTCGACCCCGATTTCCTCGACGTGCCGCGCGAGGTGATCGTGCTCACCATGCGCACCAACCAGAAATATTTCGCCTGCACCGACGCGGCGGGGATGCTGGCGCCGGCCTTCGTCTGCGTCGCCAATGTGGATGCCAGCGACGGCGGGGAGGCGATCGTCGAGGGCAACCGACGGGTGCTGGCGGCGCGGCTTTCGGACGCCCGCTTCTTCTGGGAACAGGATCTGAAGGTACCGCTGGAGGAGCAGGCGCAGAGGCTCTCCGGCATCGTCTTCCACGAAAAGCTCGGTACCGTCGCCGACAAGGTCGAGCGGGTGGCGAAGCTGGCGCGGTGGCTGGTCGAGGAGGGGATTGTGAATGAATGTGCTCCCGCGAAGGCGGGAGCCCAGTCTGGGCCCCTGCCTACGCAGGGGCACACCTTCGCCGACCAGGCCGAGCGCGCCGCGCGGCTGGCCAAGGCCGACCTCGTCACCGGCATGGTCGGCGAGTTCCCTGAGCTGCAGGGCGTCATCGGCGGCTATCTTGCCGAGCGCCAAAGCGAGCCCAAGGCCGTCGCCGACGCCATCCGCGATCACTACAAGCCGGTCGGGCAGGGGGATGAGGTGCCGACGGCGCCGGTGACCGTGGCGGTGGCGCTTGCGGATAAGTTGGTTACTTTGCTGAGCTTCTTCCTAATTCATGAAGCTCCAACGGGGTCGAAAGACCCCTTTGCACTTAGACGCGCAGGTCTCGGGATCATCCGAATAATCCTAGAGAACGATCTTCGGTGTGACTTGGAGCGCGTGATGACGATTGGGTTCAAGGAGTCAGAGCCCAAAGCGAAGAACCTGAGTGACTTGGTTGCGTCATCAGTGATGTTCTTTTTTGCAGATCGGTTGAAGGTTCAACAGCGTGAAGCTGGCGTACGACACGATCTCATTGATGCCGTGTTCGAGCTTTCACCCGATCCGGACCTCGTCCGGCTGCTGGCTCGCGTTAATGCGCTCCAGTCCTTCGTCGAGACCGCTGACGGGGGCAACCTCCTCACCGGCTACAAACGCGTGGCCAATATCCTCAAGAAGGAGAATTGGGACCTGCCGCGGGTGATGGCTGGGAAGGGCGAGCAGGGCATTCCGCAGACGGGCGAGGAAGACCCGCTTGTGCTGGTCGAGGAGCCGGCGATCGCCGAGGCGGTGGCGGAAATGGCGATGGGGTCGGCGACTCCGGATGACGCGCCCGCCGAAGAGAAAGCCCTGGTCGCCGCGCTCGACACGGCCGAGCCGAAGGCCAAGGCGGCGGTCGAGGCTGAGGATTTCACAGGCGCGATGGCGGCGCTGGCTTCGCTGCGCGCGCCGATCGACGCCTTTTTCGATAAGGTAACGGTCAATGACCCCGACAAAGCGGCGCGGGCGCGGCGGCTGAACCTGCTCGCTCGCTTCCGCGACGCCGTGCATCAGGTCGCGGACTTTTCCAGGATCGAAGGCTGACTGCTCGGCCTGTCCCCCGGACAGGCCTGCGCTGGTCAGCTACTCCGCGTCGGCGATGGCCGCTTCGACCATCCGCGTCCATATCTCCGGATCGCCCGCCTCGGCCATCAATTGGTCGGGCTCGCGCATGGTGTGCAGCACCGCCATCGCCTGGCTCATGTGATTCTTCCAAACGCGGTCGACCTTGTCGCCGGCAGACGGGTCGTTGCCGTCGGCATTGCTGCTGAGGGCGGCGCCGGCGAGGACTCGGGCGATGCGCTCGGCCAAGGGGGTTTCCGACAAGGGCATGGGTGGTTCCTCCTGTTCCCGGATTCAACCCTTCTATCCGTCGTCGGTTCAAACCGCGCGGGGTGACAAACAGGAAAGCGCGGGGCAGGAAGCGCGGCGATGAGCGACCTCGCCGATTTGGAAGCGCGCGCGAAGACCGATGGCGCCGCCGCGATGGCGCTCGCCGAGCATTATCTGCTCGGCATCGGCTGCGCGCCCGACCAGCAGGCGGCCTATCGCGCGGTCGAGCAGGCGGCCCGGCTCGGCCACCAGGACGGGCGGCGGGCCTGGGTCTATCTGACCGCCGCCGGCATCGGCCGGCCGCCGGACCTGGAAGCGGCCAAGGCGATGCTCAAGGCGCTGGCCGACAAAGATCGGTTCGCCGGCGTCCAGCTCGCCTTCCTCGACCATGTCACCTGCGAGCAGCGGATCGCCGAGGTCCAGCCGGACATTGTCTCCGCCGATCCCTACATCGCTCTATATCCCGGCCTCTTCAGCGCCGCCGAATGCCGTTATCTGATGCTGCTCGGCACGCCGTGGATGGAGCGGGCAATGGTCATCGACGAGGCCACCGGCCAGGGCGTGATCGACGCCATTCGCGATGCCGATACCAGCAGCTTTCCGCACCTTGCCGAGGATCTGGTAGTGCAGGCGATCAACCGCTGCATCGCCGCGGCGACGGGGACCGATCCGGGCTGGGCCGATCCGCTGACCATCCTGCGCTACGCGCCCGGCCAGCAATACCGCCCGCACCATGACGCCGGCAGCGGGACGGTGAAGCGGCAGCTGACGGCGCTCATCTGGCTGAATGGTGATTTCGAGGGCGGCGAGACCCATTTCCCCGAGCTCGGCGTGACCTTGCGCGGCGGCGTCGGCGACCTGCTGGTGTTCCGCAACACCACGCCCGATGGCAAGCGCGACCCGCGCATGATGCACGCCGGCCTGCCGGTAACGACGGGCGTCAAATGGATGGCCAGCCGCTGGATCCGGGGCGAGAATTATTTGAAGTCGGGCGCCTAAAGCACCTCGAAGAGGCCGGCGGCCCCCATTCCGCCACCGACGCACATGGTGACGACGACATGCTTCGCCCCGCGGCGCTTGCCTTCGATCAGCGCGTGGCCGGTCAGGCGGGCGCCGCTCATGCCGTAGGGATGGCCGATCGAGATGGCGCCGCCGTTGACGTTCAATATGTCGTCGGGGATGCCGAGTTGGTCCTGGCAGTAGAGCACCTGGACGGCGAAGGCCTCGTTCAACTCCCACAGGCCGATATCGTCGACCGTCAGATCGAAACGCTTCAGGAGCTTGGGCACCGCAAACACCGGGCCGATGCCCATTTCGTCGGGTTCGGTGCCGGCGACCGCCATGCCGAGGTAGCGGCCGAGCGGCTGCAGCCCGCGCTTCTCCGCCAGCGCGCTGTCCATGACGACGCAGACCGAGGCGCCGTCGCTTAGCTGCGACGCGTTGCCGGCGGTGATGATCTTCTCCGGCCCGCGCACCGGTTCGAGCTTGGCGAGGCCCTCGAGCGTCGTTTCCGGCCGATTGCCTTCGTCCTTGGCGAGCGTGACTTCCTGCATCGAGACCTCGCCGGTTTCCTTGTTCTTGACCGCCATTTTCGCGGTGACCGGGATGATCTCGTCGTCGAACTTGCCCGCAGCCTGGGCGGCGGCGGTGCGCTGTTGCGAGCGAAGGGCATATTCGTCGCAGCGCTCGCGGCTGATCGAATAGCGCGTGCCGACCACTTCGGCGGTGTCGATCATCGGCATGTAGACCCCGTTGTGCATCGCCAGCAGCTCCGGGTCCGGGCCGAGCCGCATCTCGCCGGTCTGCACCAGCGAAATGCTCTCGACGCCGCCGGCGACGACCACGTCCATGCGGTCGACGATGACCTGCTTGGCGGCGGTGGCGATGGCCATCAGCCCGCTCGCGCACTGGCGGTCGATCGACATGCCGGCGACCGTGACGGGCAATCCGGCGCGCAAGGATGCGGTGCGGCCGATGGTGGTCTGCACCCCCTGCTGCAGCGCCGCGCCCATGATGACGTCGTCGACCTCGGCCGGGTCGAGCCGCGCACGCTCGACGGCGGCGCGGATCGGGTGTGCGGCCAGTGTTGGCGATGGCGTCGCATTGAAGGCGCCGCGATAGGCGCGGCCGATGCCGGTGCGGGCGGTGGAGACGATGACGGCGTCGCGGGTGGCCAATTCTATTCTCCTAAAGGATGAGCAGGCTGAGCCAGTCGGCGGTCAGCGCCGGCTTCTCGGTGACGTCGATGTCGACCATGACGTTGTGGTGCATGAGCAGTTGGCCGAGCGACTTTTCCTCGACATTGGTCAAGGTGAAGATGCCGCGGACGCGGGCGCCGACCGGCACGGGGGCAAGAAAGCGGACGTTGTTGAAGCCGTAGTTGACCGCCATTTTCAGATTGTCGGGCACCAGCATGACGTCGACGGCCATGCGGCTGAGCAGCGACAGCGACAGGAAGCCATGCGCGACCGTGCCGCCGAACATCGTCTCCCTGGCCGCGTTCGGATCGACATGGATGAACTGCCGGTCCTCGGTGACGTCGGCGAATTCATCGATCCGCTTCTGGTCGATCGTGATCCATTCGGACGTGCCGACTTGCGTGCCGATGCGGGAATGGAGTTCCTCGAGGGTGACGATCGGCATGGGCGGCTGTCTAGGGTGCTCGTTTCAGGCCCGCAAGCTCAGGCTTTGGCCGGCGGCGCCCAGGGCATGACCAGGGTCCCGTCGGGCGCGGCGGTGAAGGTCGTCTGGGTCGGGTAGGCGAGGGCCAGCCCGCGCTCCGCCAGCGAGTCCAGCAAGGCAATGATGATCGCCGCCTTGTGCCGCGCCTGCGTATCGGGGTCCTTCGATCGGTCGTCATAGGTGCATTCGCAATCGATGCCGTTGGGGCCGAGGTTGATTGGCGCGCAGCGTACCAGCTTGCAGCCGCGCTGCGCCTCGACGATCGGGCGGGCGGCCTCTTCCAGCCCGGACAGCGCCTCGGTCGGGGTCCGGTAGACCAGGGAAAAGGGCAAGGTCTGGCGGCGGATCACGGCCGCGGCCAGATTGTGGATTTCGTTTTCCAGCAATTTGGTGTTGGCCATCACCACCTGCTCGCCGGTGATCGAGCGCAGGCGCGTGGTCTTGAGGCCGATCCGCTCGACCGTGCCGGTGGTCGTCCCGTAGCGCACCGTGTCGCCGCGGCGGAACGGCCGGTCGAACAGGATCGCCAGCGCCGCGAACAAATCCGAGAAGATGCCCTGGGCGGCGAGGCCGATGGCGATGCCGCCGATGCCGAGGCCGGCGACCAAAGCGGTGACGTTGACGCCGACATTGTCGAGGATGACGATGATGGCGATGGCGAACAAAGCGACGCTGACCAGCACCCGGATGACCCCGGCGGCATTGCCGAGCGTGGTCTCCGTATTCTCGCCGACGCGGTGCGAAATGACGCCGAGGATCAGCTCGCGGCCCCAGATCGCGCCCTGCAACGAAGCGGCGACGATGAAGGCGATGTCGATGATCCGGGCAATGCGCCCCGGCACGCCGGCATAGGTGGCGACGATGTCGAGCGCGGTCACCACCATGAAAGCGATGCCGGTCTTGGCGAGGACCCGGCCGAAAACGCCCTTCCAGGTCGAGCATTGCGGGTCAGCGGCCATCATCCGCGTGCCGATCCAGCGCGCGACCAGCATGACGGCGACGATGGCCGCGGCGGTCGCCAGGCCGAGCGGCAGCCTTTGCTGGTTCTCCTCCAGCCAGCGGAGCGCGGGGATGGCGGGTTCGGCGATCATCGGCAGGAAATGGCTGGAAGCGGCAGGCTAGGCAAGCCTAGCGCGCTATACCGTCCCGTCGCTGGGCGAGCGCGATCGCGATTTGGGAGACGGCGGTGACCGCGAAGCTGGCGGCAAGGACGAGGGCGAAGCGGGCAATGATCTCGCGCGTCGGCCCGAAGATGGTGACCACCAGGCTGGCGACCGGCAGGCCGGCGATGAGGACCAAGCCGAGGATGATGTCCGTCAGGCCGGCCAACGCCAGC